>CBAAAH010000113.1:0-8665 GCA_964658865.1 uncultured Granulicella sp. | reverse complement strand
CATCGCCATGACGATATCTTCAATTGGCGGTGTGCTCGGTGGCCTTTGCGCACGCTTCAGCAAGCCTCGATCCGGCACGGTCGCCTGCATCGCCGTGCTGCCGTTCCTCCTCGCACCGGCAGAAACCTACCTGCACGCACCCACGACAATCCGCACCATCGAAAACACCATCGTCATCCACGCTTCGCCCGCAACGGTGTGGAAGCAAATCCAGTCGGTTCCGCCCATCGCCACCTCTGAACTCAAGCCCACCTGGACCCACGCCATCGGTTTCCCACGTCCCGTCGCCGCGGAACTCTCCCACCCAGGTATTGGCGGCGTACGCACTGCAAGCTTCGAACACGGCCTCGTCTTCTACGAAACGGTGACGGACTGGCAGCCCAGCCGGCAACTCTCCTTCACCATCGAGGCCGATACCGCTCACATTCCAGCCACCACACTCGACGAACACGTCACGATCGGCGGCCCCTACTTTGACGTGCTCGATGGCAGTTACCGCATCGAACCGCGCACAGACGGCGCCGTCCTGCTTCACCTCACCTCGCACCAGCGCCTCACCACCGACGTCAACAGGTATGCCTCCCTCTGGACGGACGCCATTATGTCCAACCTGCAAACCTCCATCCTGCAGGTCATCCAGCACCGCTGCGAAGCCTCCACTTACACTTCTTCTAACCACTAAAAGGACGACTGACCTATCATGGCAAAGACTTACCACGACAACGACGCAGACCTCTCCCTTATCCAGGCCAAAAAGGTCGCCATCATCGGCTACGGCTCGCAGGGCCACGCCCACGCGCTCAACCTCAAGGACAGCGGCGTCGACGTAAGAATCGGCCTGCGCGCAGGCTCCAAGGGTGCGGATAAGGCGAAGTCCGCCGGGCTTGAAGTGCTGTCCGTCGCGGATGCCGCGCAGTGGGCCGACACCATCATGGTGCTCGTACCGGACCAGACCGCCGCGGCCGTGTACAAGGAGATCGAGCCGGGACTCACGAAGGGCAAGACGCTGATGTTCGCCCACGGCTTCAACATCCGTTTCCGCACCATCACGCCGCCTGCGGATGTCGACGTTTCGCTCGTCGCGCCGAAGTCGCCCGGCCACCGTGTGCGCGAAGTGTTCACGGAAGGCGGCGGCGTCCCCGGCCTAGTCGCGGTGGAGCAGGATGCCAGCGGCAATGCGCTTGCCGAAGCGCTGAGCTACGCCAAAGGCATCGGCTGCACCCGCGCCGGTGTGCTGCAGACCACCTTCACCGAAGAGACGGAAACCGACCTCTTTGGCGAACAAGCTGTGCTTTGCGGCGGCACCGCGGCCCTCGTCAAGGCCGGCTTTGAGACCCTTACCGAGGCCGGCTACCAGCCTGAGCTCGCCTATTTCGAAGTGCTGCATGAACTCAAACTGATCGTCGACCTGATGTACCGCGGCGGCCTGGAATACATGCGCCACAGCATTAGTGACACGGCGGAATGGGGTGATTACGTCGCCGGCCCGCGCATCGTGACGCCGGAAGTAAAGGCGGCGATGAAGGGCCTGCTCACCGACATCCAGGACGGCACCTTCGCCAAAAAGTTCATCGAAGACCAGAACTCCGGCCGCAAGGAGTTCACCCGCTTCCGCGAGCAGGACCGCGAGCACCCCATCGAAAAGGTCGGCGCGGAACTGCGCGCGGCCATGCCATTCCTCGATCCGGTGAAGGTAGAGAATGGCTCGGTCGTGAAGGCATAAACAGCCAAGCCAAAGGGATCTACTTTTCTTCTATCGGTATGCCGGTGCGGAGAAAAGCAGATCCCTTTTCGTGCTTTACGGGATCGATATGCATCGGCCAACATCGGGCGGCGCCTATTGACGGCGCGCTTGCTACCATGGGAACAATTCACGGCAGGAGCCCAACGCATGACGATGGAACGGCTGGGTCGCGGCGCGCCTCTTGTGCGCTCGTGGCCGCTCAAGGTGCTGCTCCTGTTGCTACTGGCAGTCGCCGTTTTTCTGCTGCCGTACCAGTTTCCAGTGGCACCAAGCATCAGTCTGTCGTACGTGGTGCAGTACAACAACCGCGCGGCATTGTTGCTGTTTACCGGCGGCGCGGTGCTATACGCTCTACTGACCGGCGGAGCGATGGGCCGTTCCGATACGGTTGATCGCCCATTGCGCTGGCCGCATCTTGCCGTGGCGCTGCCTTTGGTGCTGCTGCTCTCCGGTGGCCAGGCGCTGCGTTCGCTGTCGAAGTCCGCGGGGATGGAGTCGTTCTACTCCATCAACCGCAGCGTGCTGCTGGCCGACGGTGTGCCGCCGTTTACCGGCTTCAGCTCCACCTATGGCCCGCTGGAGCTATACCCGCCGGTGTGGCTGCACCAGCTTACGAACCGGCCCATCACGACAACCTACTATGCCTGGCTCATCCTGCAGTGGCTGGTGGGCACGGCAATGCTGTGGTTCACGGTGCGGCACCTGCCGTTTCGCCAGCGATGGCGACCGGTGCTGTTCTGGGTGGTGCTTGAGCTTTGCCTGGTAACTCTCGCCAGCGACGGCGCAACGTATAACCCTGTGCGGCTCATCGGCACGGCGTTTGCCGGCGTGCTGCTGGCGTGGGCGCACCGGCGCGGTCGCAACGGCTATGTCACCGCAGTTGTCGCGCTGGTGGCGATTGCGTTCAATATGGGCATTTCCGCCGACCTCGGCCTGGCCATCGCCGCCGGCAGCGTGCTTTGGTTTGCAGTGCTGCGCTGGCAACGCTCCACGCCCACTGGCTCTGTTCTGCTGCTGCTGGTTGGCATCGCCACCATCGTGCTGTTCTGCAAAACGCAAGGGTACTTCATCGCAATGGCGATGTTCGGCGCGGGTGCGTACGCGTTGCCGTTGCTGCCGACCGTGCACATCGCAACCACGCTGTTCGTCTACGTGGCCGCAGCGTGCGGCGCGGTCGTTGCGTGGCGTGCACAGGCGTTCGATTCCGCGGTTCTGCCACTCGCGTTCATCGGCCTGGCGGGGCTGCCCGGCGCGTTTGGCCGCGCGGACGAGGTGCACCTGCGGCTTGCCTCCGCCGCGTTTCTACTCGGGCTGGCGTACCTCATGCAGCAGGTGATCGTGCGCCGCATCTTCACGGCGGTAGCGTTCGTCTCGTATCTTTTCCCGGTCTCGCGGGCGCTGCTGCGTGACGGCCGACACCAGGCAAGCATCGCTTTGCACACGCTGTTGCATCCGCATGTCGCGCATCCGTTTGCGATCGCCATGCAGGGCGAACCCGCGATGGACGGCATGGCCAACCAAAGGCATTTTCCTTTCTTCGCCGGGACGTTTCGCACCATGCGCCTGCAGCCCCCGTGTCCGGTCGTCTACTTCGCGCCCACGTTGACGCCGCCGCGCGGTGTGGCGCCCAGCGCCGTCTGCATCGACACCGGCGCATTCAAGGTTGCCGGCAATCTCTTCACAAAGCAGGCAATCCAATTGAAGACAGACGAACTGCTAGCCCAACCGCGCCGTCCGTTGCTTCTGCTGGATGTGCCGTTGGAAGAGCAGTTTGCCACCATTGAAGACGATCCACGCATGCTGCCGTCGGTGGAAGGGTACAGCCCACTGCATCCCCGTGTGAAGCGCGCCGCCATAACCTACGGCCTGCTGATCGATACCATCCGCACTCACTACACGCCCGATCCGATCAGCGAGAACGGCTTCCGCGTATGGTGGCCGAAATCCTGATGCGGCACACGCACGCAGCTATTTGCCACTGCTTGCGAAGAACCGTTCACAACGGCACCATGCATCGAACGGGCGGAGGATCTTGACCATGGACATCAAGCGCAACGGCTCGCAACCGTCGAGTGCCGGCAATCCTGACTGGTTTACCGGAACCGTACGTTTGGATCAGCCCTTTCAAACGAACGAACCCGCGCGCCTAAGCGGTGCGACCGTTACCTTTGAACCCGGTGCACGCACCGCATGGCACACCCATCCGCTAGGGCAGACACTCCTCGTCACCAGCGGACTGGGCTGGGCTCAACGCGAGAACGGTCCCGTGGAGGAAATTCGCCCGGGGGATGTAGTCCTGTTCGCTGCGGGAGAAAAGCATTGGCATGGTGCCTCCGCCACAACACCCATGACGCATACCGCAATTGCCGAAAAGCTGGACGGCAAGGTCGTGGACTGGATGGAACACGTCACGGACGAACAGTACCGGCGAGACTCTGCGCAAAAAGACGAGTAGGGCGGAGTGCGACAAAGTCTCATGCTTTCTGCAGCCCTATAAAGATGTGAGCCTGATCCGGAAGTGTTCGCACAGACGGGTTGCTGCAGCGCGGTTCAGGGCTTGCGTGAAACATCGACTACCGAAAATGGATGACCCACGACTGTTTCTTCCCACGAAGAATCCCACTTCGCTATCACCCAATCCATCCGGCCGACTGCGGCTTCGGTCTCACATCCTGCATCGAACCGCACTATGCGCGCTGAAGCCTTGCAACTTGTGGACGAGTTCTCCATCGATGCCCTCCGCTTTCAAACCATCGATCTTGTCGAACCCGGGCCGGATGACGTGCTCGTGCGCATGCGCGCGGTCTCGCTCAACTACCGCGACCTGATGGTGGTACGCGGCCACTACAACCCCCGCGTGCATAAGCCGCGGACGTTATGTTCCGATGGTGCCGGCGAAGTCGTCGCCGTAGGCTCTGCCGTCACCACATTCCAGTCAGGAGATCGTGTCGCCTCCGGCTTTTTTCTGGACTGGGTCGACGGCCCCATGCCGGACTCCGCGGCGCCCTCTGCCCTGGGCGAAGCGGTCGACGGCGTGCTGGCCACGCATCGCTGCTTTCCCGCGCATGCGCTCGTCCGCCTTCCCGATGGGCTCACCTTTGCTGACGCCGCAACCCTGCCATGTGCCGGCGTTACCGCGTGGAACGCCCTTGTTTCGGTCGGCAACATCGGCCCCGGCGATACCGCCCTGCTGCTGGGCACTGGCGGCGTCAGCACGCTCGGCCTGCAGATCGCCCACATGCGCGGCGCGACGACGATCATCACCAGTTCTTCCCAGGCGAAGCTCGAGCGCGCCAAGGCTCTCGGCGCAACGCACACCATCCTGACGAAGGAGTTCCCGGACTGGAGCCGCGAGGTGCGCAACGTTACGGGTGGCCGCGGTGCCACCCACATTCTGGAAGTGGGCGGTGCCGGCACACTGCCGCTCTCGCTGCGATCTGCCGCACCCAACGGCCTGGTCGCCGTCATCGGCGTGCTCAGCGGCGTGGAGCAACCGCTCAATGTTCTGCCCATCCTGATGAATGCGCTGCACATTCAGGGCATTTACGTCGGCTCCGTGCGCATGCTCGGCGACCTTGCGCAGGCGTTCGCGGGCCGTGGCGTGCACCCGCCGGTCGATCGTGTCTTTAGCTTTCAAGACGCGAAAGATGCATTTCGCACCCTCGATGCTGCAACTCACTTCGGCAAGGTGGTCGTAGAACTGGGTTAAACGCATCCAAATCACGATGCGCTTGACACTGCTTCTCCTTAGTTTTCTCGCGCCGTTGCTGCCACCGTCGACCATCGCCCAGTCGAACGATTCGCTGCTACGCGGCATGCGAAACCACGCTCGGCCGGTTCTGCTGTTCGGCGGCCCGCGAGACGAGCGGCTGATCAGGCAATACGCCGACCTGCAGCAACACGTTGAAGAACTTCGTGACCGGCAAATGCGTATCGTCCTTGTGACGCAAACGCCCACACCGGCCGGGCCGGTGACGCCTCTCGGAACCGTCTCCGCCACAACTGCAGAGGCAACGGCTCTGCGCGCACGTTTTCACATTGCGTCAGGTGACTTCGCCCTTGTGCTTGTCGGCAAAGATGGTGGCGAAAAGTTCCGCTCGGCCCAACCCGTCTCCTTCGAGCAGCTACGCTCCCTTGTGGATGCCATGCCCATGCGCCGGCAGGAGATGCAACCAACACGGCTTCATTGACACTGCCGCCGCAAGGCGATGCAGGCGAACATTCCACAAAACTTACGCCCCGCATCCCTCCCGCATGTATGCTGCAGAAAAGGAAAGCCCAATGGCGACCTTCACCATTCCGCCCGAAACTGTCGAGAGATCTCAGCCTTTTGAAGCCTTTGTGCCGCAACAGGCTACGCCCCTTGAGCAAATCGTGGAGGCGCTCAGCCACGTCGAGCAACTGAAAGGCTTGTCTGCCGACGAGCTCTGTTGGCTTGCGACAAACGGCAGGGAACACCGGTTTCCTGAAGGTGTCATCGTCTTCCGCACCGGCCAGTCCGCGGATAGGATGACGATTCTGCTACGGGGCGAAATCCACGTACGCCGTCACCAGTCCGGACCGGTACAGTATTTCATCGGACGCTCCGGCTTGATTACCGGCAAGCTCCCCTTCAGCCGCATGAAAACCTACGGCGGTGACGGCTATGCCGCCGGCGATGTCTGGACCCTCGACTTCCAGGAGTGGCTCTTTCCCGAGATGCTTACGGCAATCCCGAGCCTGGGCCAGCGTTGCGTGAGCGTTCTGCTGGACAGGGTGCGCGAGGTCACGCGCATGGAGCAGCAGTCGGAGAAGCTGAATGCTCTCGGCAAGCTGGCCGCGAACCTGTCTCACGAATTGAATAACCCCGCCTCTGCCGCCCGATCGGCCGCGAACAATCTGTGGACGGAGTTGCGTCATTACGGCGACCAGAAGTATAGGCTCGGCTCGCTCGCCCTGAACGACGAAGCCAGACAAAAATACGGGGCTTGGGTACAGGCCGTGCGAGACATGCTATTCGTGCCCGAGAGCGCAGGACAGACCTGTGACACCGTTTTGCTGAACAGCCGTGAAGACGAATTTACCCGGTGGCTGGATGCGCACGGCGTGGCCGACAGTTGGAAGATTGCACCCACGCTAGCGGAAACACACATCGATCTGCCCCACCTGGAAGACCTGGCCGGCTTTATGGATGAGCTTGCACTGCCCATCGCAATCTCGTCGTTTGCCGCCGCGCTTAAGGCAGAACGCATGACCGACGCCGTGATGGATGCGACCCGGCGCATCTTCGACGTGATCTCGGCCATCAAGGACTATTCCTACATGGACCAGGCACCCATTCAGGAGGTGGACCTGCCGCAGGCCATCGACAATACGCTTGCCATGTTCAACTCGCGGCTTACAACTGTCGAAGTCGTGCGCGATTACGACATTGCAGCGCCGCCGATCCTTGCCTATGGCAGCGAACTCAACCAGGTGTGGACGGCCATTATCGAAAATGCGCTGGACGCCATGGACCTTTTGCCGCCGGACTCACCGCGCATTCTCCGCGTCCACACGGCACTTACCGGCCCAACCGTGCTGATCGAGTTCTGGGACAACGGCCCGGGAATCGACGCGGCGATTCAATCCCGCGTCTTCGAGCCTTTCTTCACGACTAAGGCCGTCGGTTCCGGCTTGGGACTCGGTTTAGATATTGCGAATCGTGTCGTCACGAAACACCGCGGCCAGATCTCGGTCCGATCGCTGCCCGGCGAAACCTGCATCCAGGTACGTCTGCCGGTCGAGCAGACAGGCGCGTACTAGGCGGTATCCAGACTGCATGCGATGCGTCCAAGATTAGTCCGAACAAGCGAAAGCCCCGGCCGAAACCGGGGCCTCTCTTTATCCAGGCGGGTCTACTGCGAGACTTCGACCCCCCGCCAGAAAGCCATATGGTGCTTCACCGATCGTGCGGCCGGCTTTGGATCGGGGTAATACCATGCTGCATCCGGATTCTCCTGCCCGTCGACGAGCAGCGAAAAATACCGCGCCTGCCCCTTCCATGGGCAGGAAGATGTCGTGGAACTCGGCCGCAAAAACTCGCGTTTTACCGACTCTTCCGGGAAGTACACATTACCTTCGATCGTCTCGAAGTTCTCGCTCTCCGCCACTGTTTGGCCATTCCAGACTGCCTTTGCCATCCGCAACCCACTTCCTGATATGAAATAGAAGCCAATGCGAACCGGCCCCCGGGAATACCAGGGAACAGATTGGGGGCGCTTGAAAACACACACGAGGGCATGCTTCCAACGATTCGGCTTTACTCCATTAGAGCAAATTGCGAATTAAAGGATGCGTGCAGGGCTGCACTTTCGCCAAATTTTCGTCCTGCATCGGCGAATGCCGCTATGCCACCGCCTCCACCATGGGCCGCGTTGTCTCCGGATTCGGCACCTGCAATACCGGCACTTCCACAGGCACCGCAACCTCCGGCACGCGATCCGTTCGGTAGTCGTAATCACAGGAAATTGGGTCGGCAATCTCCTCCTTCGCACCCTTCTTCGGCCGGCGCTTCGGCATCGCGTCGTGATTGTGCGGGCACACCTCGTGAATGAAGCCGTCCTGCTTGCTGAACACCTCCACCAGGTAGGTGCTGTTGCCCTTCGGGCACGGCATGGCGATGAGCTTCTGATTGCTGGTGAAATCGCACTTTGGGTAGTTGGTGCAGCCGTAAAAGTAATTGCCGGTGCGCGCCTTGCGCTCGGCTAGGCTGCCGCCGCACTTGGGGCAAGGCACATCGAGCAGCGTCTGCTTCACGTACTTGCACTTCGGGTAACCGGAACAGGAGATGAACTCGCCGTAGGTGCCGGTGCGCTTAACCAGTTCCATGCCGCACTCCGGGCAGGGTTCACCGGTGGGCTCCGGCGGCTTGGACTGCACTTTCTGGCTCAGCCGGCGTAC
>CBAAAH010000112.1:0-8690 GCA_964658865.1 uncultured Granulicella sp. | reverse complement strand
CAGCATCCGCTGCACCATGGAATGGTCGAACTCACCCACGTTCCTGTCCTCCAACACTCCATCTACGTAATCCATGTCGGGTTCATAGACGGTGTGCAGGTACTCCTCTACCGAGACGAACGGATTCATTACCACAGCCGCAGTTGCCATCGCACCCTCCGCACCCACAGCCTAGTCCCGCTTGCAGGAAAAGAAAAGGCTGCCATTCGCGGCAGCCTTTTCTTCTTTGATTGGACGACGCACTTAGTCGCCGTAATACTCCAGGCCCAGATGCGTGACAAGATCTTCACCCATGATGTGGCGCAGCGTGTTTTTCAGCTTCATGGACTGGATGAACAGGTCATGCTCCGGGTAGACGCCCGGTGCGCTGTCCGGTGCCTTGAAGTAGAAGCTCAACCACTCCTGAATACCCAGGTGTTTGAGTGCAGGCGTGCGTGCGGCAAGGTCGAGATAGAGGCACAAATCCAGCGCCAGCGGTGCCGCAAGAATGGAGTCGTGGCATAGAAAATCGACCTTCAACTGCATCGGGTAGCCAAGCCAGCCGAATAAGTCGATGTTATCCCAGCCTTCCTTGTTATCGCCACGCGGTGGGTAATAGTTGATCCGCACCTTATGGTAGAAATCCTTATATAAGTCGGGGTGCTTTTCCGGCTGCAGAATGTAATCCAGCACACCCAGCTTTGACTCCTCCTTGGTCTTGAAGCTTTCCGGATCGTCCAGCACTTCACCATCGCGATTACCCAGAATGTTGGTGGAGTACCAACCACTCAAGCCCAGGTAACGGGTCTTCAAGGCCGGTGCCAGCACGGTCTTCAGGAACGTCTGGCCGGTCTTAAAATCCTTTCCGCAAATCGGTGCGCCGGTCTGCTTCGACAGCTCTCGCAACGCGGGAATGTCGACCGTAAGATTCGGCGCGCCATTGGCAAACGGAATGCCTTCCTTGAGGCAGGCCCACGCGTACAGCATGGACGGCGCGATGGATGGATCGTCATCGACAAGACCTTTTTCAAATGCGGCCAGGGTCTGGTGTACGGCCGTCTGCTCCAGGAAGATTTCCGTCGATCCACACCAGATCATCACCTGGCGATCGGTCTTGGTTTTGAACTCGGCGATATCGTTGCGGATCTGGTTTGCCAGGTCGCACTTGTTTTTTCCGGTCTTGATCCTCTTGCCTTCCAGCCGCTTGACGTAGTGCTGGTCGAAAACGGCCGGCATCGGCTCGATGCCTTCCAGAAACGGCTTCATCTCGGCAAGCTGGTCGCGATCCAGCACCTGCGCGGTCTTCGCGGCGTCGTACAGATTGCCACCGAAGATATCCCAGCCGGTAAAAACCAGGTCGTCCAACTGCGCGAGCGGTGCCCAATCCTTGATCATGGGGGTGCGATCGTCGGTGCGCTTGCCCAGGCGGATGGTGCCCATCTGCGTCATGGAACCGATGGGCTTGGCCATGCCGCGCCGCACGGCCTCCACACCGGCGATCAGCGTGGTTGCAACGGCACCCATGCCGGGAATCATGATGCCAAGTTTGCCCTCGGCGGGCTTAATCTCTGCCGCGGTGGGCGCGATATTTGCTGCACTCATGTTCTGTCCTGCTCTCATATCGAAAAAGTGGCGGCAGAGCTGCGAACAAGCCTTCGCCAAGAGTCAGCATAGACCCTTCCGATGGAACAGGAAACCCGCGTCGTTCTTGAATTTGAGGTACTTAGAGGAGGAAGAAGAAGATGCGTTGGAGGTACATGGAAGAGGAAGAAGAAGAACCCTTTGAAGGTACTTTAAAGAGGAAGAAGAAGATGCCCGCACCAGAGTGATATCCGCCACCGCGACCGGCACACGCGATACAGTAGACGCATGTCCAGCGCACCTACCGTAGACCTGGTCGGCGTCGGCTTAAACGCGACCGACACCCTGATCCGCCTTGCCACGTTTCCCGCCATCGGCAGCAAGGTCGAGTTCGAGGAGGTGTCGATTTTGCCGGGTGGCCAGACCGCAACGGCCGTCGTCGCCTGCCAGGGCTGGGGGCTGCGCACCCGCTACGTGGGAAAGCTGGGCGACGATACCGCAGCGACGCTGCACCACACGGCATTCCACCTTACGGGTGTGGAGTCGCAGGTGCTGACCGCGCCCGGCTGCCCCAGCGCACAGTCCATCATTCTGGTAGACGGCACGGGCGAGCGCACGGTGCTGCTGAAGCGCGACGCGCGCTTAGCCCTGCAACCGCGCGATTTGCAGAAGGCATGGATCACCAGTGCACGCGCGCTGCACGTGGATGGATTCGACACCGCCGCGGCGACACTTGCGGCCACCTGGGCGCGAGAAGCGGGCATTCCCGTCATCGCAGACCTGGACGAGCTATACCCCGGCGTGCACGACCTGCTGCCCTTGATCGACTACCTCATCGTGAGCCGCGACTTTCCCCTGCGCCTGACCGGCGAAAACGACCTGAAGACCGCGCTGCGCACCATGCGATCACGTTACGGTTGCAAGCTGACGGCGGCCACGCTTGGCCCTGACGGCGTGCTTGCGTGGGACGGCGAAACGCTGCACTACACACCCGCGTACCACGTTTCAGCGGTAGATACCACGGGCGCGGGCGACCTGTTCCACGCGGCGTTCATCTACGGTTTGTTACAGGGTTGGCCGCTTGCCCGTCAACTGGATTTTGCCTGCGCAGCAGCGGCGCTGAACTGTACCGCCCCCGGCGCACGCGGCGGCATTCAGCCCACCGACGTCATCGAACGACTGATGCTGCACGGCGACCATTACCCGTCGCTGTACTCCACACCAACGCTCAGCAACGAGCTCTAAGTAGCGAGGTCCGCCTGAACACGCAGCCGATCGAGAAGCCTCAACCCGCACCGGCACGGCTCTGGGTTGCGCTTATGGTGCTGGTTGCGTTTTTTGCAACGGTACTGCTGCGCTGGCCCGATAACTTTTTTGCAGACGACAGTTACTTTTATTTCCAGGTCGGCTCCCGTTTTGCACATGGTCTGGGCAGCAGTTTTAACAGCCTCATGCCTACCAACGGGTACCATCCGCTGTGGCTGCTGTTGTGCATGGCAGTGTTCCGCGTGGTGCCGGATCACGATCATGCGGTGCACGCCATCGGCGCCGTGATTACGCTGCTGAACCTGAGCGCGCTGGTGAGCCTGACGCTGATGCTGCGGCGCGCCGGGACCACGCTTCCCTACCTGGCCTGGTTGCTGTATCTGCCGTTCTGCTTTACCAGCCAGCTTGGCACGGAGGGAGCGATAAGCGGCGCATTCGCCGCGTTGACGCTGCTGGTGGCGTACCTGTTTGCGCTGCGGCCGTCCGCGCCACTGGCGTGTGGGTTCGCATTGGGCGCAGGATTGACGGTGCTGAGCCGACTCGATAACATCTTCATCGTCGCGGCGCTGTCCTTCGCGCTGGTGCTGGGCGTGCCGCGGCCGCAGCGTGCCACCATGCTGCGGCTGCTGGCGCTGGCGGCACCCATCGCGCTCGGGCTTTGGACGATCTATCTCTACACGAACCATCAGTTCTTCGGCACATGGCAGCCCATCAGCGGCATGCTGAAGGCGCATAGCCGGGGCGAACACCGGCTGTTCAGCAATCTGCCGCGCACCGCGTGGTTCGACCTTGTGCTGGTGGCAGTTTGTCTGCAAGTGATCGCGAAGTTCCGGCGCGATTTATTTTTTCGCACGGTCGAGCTGCCGTTGGCATGTGGTGTGTTTGTGCACGCCACGTACATCGTCTTCGTGCTTTCCAGCGAGACGCGCTGGAGTTGGTACTACACGACGTGGACGCTACTTGCCGGCATCGTTGTCGCACGCGCCGGCTCCATCGCTTTCGATCGTTTCATCGCGCGCCACAGCGACAATCCACCGCGCTGGACAAGCACGCTGGAAACGGTTGCATTTACCCTGACGTACCTCAGCCTGCTTGGCATCTGGGCGGTCGGCAGCCTGCACCGTTTCGGCCACAACGATCCGTCCACGCGCGATCCCGGCTTCCAGTCGAACGTCGTCGAACGTGCCCACCTGCACACCCTGCTGGCGTTCGATAAACCCGGCCGGATCGCCTACTACAGCACTGCGGACATCGTTCCACTCGACGGTTTGATGGGCACGCTGCGCTTCCAGCAGGACCTGGCAAGAACCGGCATTGCGACGTTCGATCGCGACAACCATGTGGACGGTTTTATCGGTCCGCCGCAACCGCTGGACGCCGGCGGCAAGCATGAGTTCTGCGACAACGTGTTCCTGAGTTCTGTCCAGTTCCACTGCGTTGCCGCAGGTCCGGCGACATGGACGGTCGATCGTGCAGATATTTTTGCACGGCTCACACAGACGCCCGCGGGATCGGTCGCGCTGTCGCCGCAGGCATTGGTCTTTAACCAGCCGGGATACGTGGCCGTGTGGCGGCTCGCTCCACCGGTAAAGGAGTAGATGTGGAAATTTATCTGGCGACGACGAATGCGGGCAAACTGGCGGACTTTCGCTACGCTGCGGCGCAAGTGAAACACACGATCGATTTGCAACTGCTTCCGGGGCTGGCCAGCCTGCCTGTCCCGGTTGAGGATGGCGAAACCTTCGAGGCAAATGCGCGCCTGAAAGCCATCGCCTACTCGCTGCACGCGCCGGGGGTATGGGTACTGGCCGATGACAGCGGCCTGGAGGTCGATGCGCTGGAGGGTCGGCCGGGCGCTCGCTCCGCTCGATTTGCCGAAGACCTGGGTGCGATGGACGTTGCCGCCGGCGTGGATGCCAGCAACAACGCCGCCTTGCAGCTTGCCATGCTGGAGCAGACGAATCGTGCCTGCCGCTATCGTTGCGCGCTCGTACTTGCCCGCGACAGCCAGGTGCACCATATGACCTTTGGGTCCCTCGATGGTGAATTGCTGACCGATCCGGAGGGCACCGGCGGCTTCGGCTACGACCCACTGTTTTTTGTACCGGAGCTCCGGTGCACGATGGCACAGGTGTCGCCGGAGCAACGCTTGCAGCACAGCCATCGTGGCCGGGCCTTGCGACAGTTGCTGCAACTGCTCGGCTAGCCCTTATCGGTCCAGACCGGCAAGCTCCCGCGCCCGAACAAAAATGCGGGTAAACATGGGGCGGTCCAGCCGGCCGGTATTCGTATTGCGCAGCGATGGGTGGTAGCTGGCGAGCAGCGTCGTGCCGTCGGGCATGCGATGTTCCGCACCATGGCCGAACGGAAAATGCCGGCGCGAGTCGATCTGGCCTTCGCGGATGAGATGGTTCAGGTAGTTGTCAAAGGCGATGCGGCCGAGTGCGACGACCACGCGCACGCGGCGCAGTGCCGTAATCTCCGCCGACAGGTGCGTGGAGCAGTTGCGGATTTCCTGTGGCGTCGGCTTATCCGCCGGCGGCGCGCAGCGACAGATCGAGCAGATCCGCGCGCCGCGCAGCTTCAGGCCGTCGGTGCGTGAGGTCGCCTCCGGCTGCGAGGCAAAGCCGGTCTCATACAGCACCGGATACATGAAGTTGCCGGCGCCATCGCCGGTGAACGGTCGACCCGTCCGGTTTGCCCCATGCGCACCCGGAGCGAGGCCGATGATGAGCACGCGTGCCGCCGGATCGCCAAAGCCCGGCACGGGTTTTGCCCAGTAGTCCCAGTCCATATAGGCGCGGCGCTTCGTCTCGCCAAGTGCCGTGCAATAGCTGAGCAGACGCGGACACCGCTCACACGCAACAACAGCACGCGAAAGGATGTCGAGGCTGTGGGCAATGGAAGATTTAGACACTGCAGGCATAACGCAGACTCCATGATAGCCGGGTAGCAACGTCTTCGCCGCGCCTGCGGTCTTATGCTAAGAGAACAGCGTCTCGAGCTGCGCGCCTTACAGAATGATCCTTGGTCTATCGGTGCAGCAAGAAGCTCGAGGATCGGGGCATGCCCCGCAGAGCTGGATGAGGACGGTTTGACGGATCGACGACTGCAACGCAAGTTAGAAAAAGAATCACGGTTGGCGGACAAACAAGCCGAGGTACCGCGGCGGACGTTCAACCCTGCGCGCTCCGGTCTTGTCACGGCATCTCTGCTGGTTTTGGGGCTGCTTGCTTTTAGCGTGCTTTGGCGAGCCCACCAGCGCGCCGCGTTTCACCAGTTGACCACGCCGCAGATCACTCAGGTTGCAACGACGCCACAGCCCGGGGGACAGGAACCCGCAACAATTTCACGGGTAGCGCGACCTGCCGCGTCGATTCCGGAGTTTGTGGGAGCGACGATTCTTCCTGGTCTTGGGATGCAGGTGCTGCAGCTTGCGGTCAGCGTGCCGGGACACGGGGTGCAAAACCTGCTTGCCGCGCCAACCGTCACCGAAATTGCCGACACGCCCTCCCTCAAACCGGACGCCGCACCGTTTCATCTGACCTTATCCGCGCCGGGTCAGTTCGGCGGCAACAGGACCGACCTCATCGCCGAAAGCGGCGCGACCGGTGTGTCGAACCGGACAGAGGCCAATGGTGGCGAAGTGACGGGGACTTTTTCCGTGGTGGACGCCACAGGACAGGCTACCGGCGTGGAAGCCAAGGTAGATAGTACGCTGACTGGCAGGTCGTTCGATGTGGAGGTGCGACTGCGCAACAATGCCCTTGTGGGCCAGGAATATGCGCTGGACTGGTCGCCGAAATTTCGCGCGGACGGTGGCGATTTGTCGCGGTTCCTGCTCAGCATTCCCGCCACGGCACGCGTCAGCGGCTCGGGCACGCTGCCGGTGGAGGGATCGCCGTTCGACTTTTCCGGCCCTTCGGGCAAACATGTGCCGAATGTCGATTTCGACGAAACTTATGTGGCACTTCGCCGGGAAACCGTAGGAGAGGGCCCGGTGGTACGTCTTACCGATCTGCAGCGGGGCATTGCGCTGCGCATCGTTCTCCTGTCCCCTTCGATTCGCAGTGTTCGCGCCCACGCAGATGCCACAACCCACGCTCTCATGCTGAGTTTTGGCACGGACGACGGCCTGCAACGCACGGCGCTGCAGGCGGGCGAGTCGGCGGATTGGCGGGTGCGCATCGATGTTCTTCCCTTGGGGGAAGAGAAATCGGCTGCTGCGGCGGCACCGTTGTAAGCGGAAACCGGTTTTCGCGACCGTTCCGGTTTGACCCCGTCCGCGCCGCTTCGTACCATGGAGCAAAGTCCGTCGGCCCGCGCACGTGTGGCGCACCGCTTCGGGTAAAGCTCCTGAGAAAAAGGCACATTTTGACAGACGAAGCATTGGCAGTAGACGAGACCACGGCAGCAGCCGAAGCGTCCCAGACCTCCTCCTCCTCGGAAATGACCGAAACCCACGACCACAACGGCCACCCCCATGCGCCCGGCATGAACCCCGAGCTCAAGCGCGAGGTCGCCATTGAAGTGCCTGCAAACGTCGTCACGAAGGCGTACGCGAAAAGCATCAAGCGCATCGTCAAGCAGGCACGAATTCCCGGCTTTCGCGCGGGCAAGGTGCCGGAAAGCCTGATCCGCAGCCGTTTTGCCAAAGAACTGAGGCAGGATGTGCTGGATTCGCTGGTACAGGACCGCTTTCGCGCCGAAGTGGAACAGCAAAACCTGCTGCCGGTGTCGCAGCCGCAGATCACGGAACTGAACCTGTTCGACGGCCAGCCTCTGCGCTTCCGCGCGGAGTTTGAGATTGCGCCGGTCATCAACGTGGACGGCTACGAGACCGTAACCGTGGAAAAGCCGAGCGTCACGGTCGAAGACCTGGAGTACCAGGCCGAACTCGATCGCGTACTGGACAGCCACGGCACCGTGGAGCCGATCGAAGAAGACCGTCCGTTGCAGGATAGCGACTGGGCCGAGATCAAGTTCGTGGGCAAACGTCGCGAGACGGACGGTGGCGAACCCGACCTCACGATCGACGAACGCACCGAAGATGTCCAAGGCGACGATGTGCTGGTCGAAGTCGGCGGCAAAAATACCCTGCCCGCGTTTACCGAAGCGCTGCGTGGCAAAAAGCAGGGCGACGAGTTCACCGTCGAAGTGGATTACCCGAAGGAATTCGGAGATCCCCGCCTTGCGGGCCAGACTGTCAGCTATGACGTGACCGTCCAGGCGATGAAAAAGAAGACCTTCCCCGAGCGCAACGAGGAATTCGCTAGGCAACTCGGCGACTTCGCAAGCTGGGAAGCCTTCGAAACCAGCCTGCGCGAGAGCGTGGAAAACCGTAAGAAGCAGGGTGTGGAGCAGGAAGCGAAGAGCAAGCTGGTCGATGCACTGGTTGAGAAGTTTCAATTTCCCGTTCCCGAGAGCTTCGTGCAGCAACAGGTAGACGTGCGGCTGGACCGTGGCCTTCGTGCGCTCGCCCAGCAGGGCATGACGGAAGAACAGATGCGCCAGCTCGACTTCATTCGCCTGCGTGAGGCACAGCGCGAAGAGGCGTTGAAAGAAGTGAAGGCTTCCATGCTGCTGGACGCCATTGCACAAAAGGCGGACGTGAAGGTGAACGAAGAGGACGTGCAGCGTGAGCTGATGATCGCCTCGATGCAGTCGCGTCAGCCGTATGATCAGCTTCGCGATCGCATGCAGAACGATGGCAGCCTGCAGCGCATGCGTGAGCAGATGCGTCGTGAGCAGACGGCCACCATGCTGTACGAAAAGGCGTAGAGGGAAAGTAGAAGATAGAAAATAGAAGGACTCCATCTGGGTTCGCTCTCTCTGCTTTCTACTTTGCCGCTTTCTACTTTCTA
>CBAAAH010000111.1:0-8695 GCA_964658865.1 uncultured Granulicella sp. | reverse complement strand
CAGGCCGCCGCCAATATCCCAGCCGAGCGAATACCAATCCATGTAGAAATAGTGGGCGATTGCGGTCAGCCCCTGGGGTGACGTAATTTTCTGCGTGAACGTACCGTCGTGCAGGCTCATGTCCATGGCTGCGTGGCCTTCCATTTTTCCGACCAGATTGCGCTCCGCCTGTTTGCGCGCCGCCTCCACAATGCGCGGGGTGATGGTGGCGCGCAGCAGCAGCACGAGGATGGCGATCATGATGGGGCCGCCGATAAATTCCGCCAGCATGAACTGCCAGCCCAGCAGGACCGCAAGCAGTACGCTCAACTCCACGACAAGGTTCGTCGACGCAAACATGAACGCCATGGACGCGATGAAGTCCGCGCCCTTGCGAAACAGAGATCGTGCCAACGCCGCCGCGGCGTAGGAACATGACGACGATGCCGCGCCGAGTGCACTTGCGATCACGATGGTCTTCGGGGAAGGGTCGGGCAGCAGCTTGCCGAGCTGTTCCTTCGAAACCACGGCTTCCACAATGGCGGACAGCAGAAAACCGAGGCAAAGGCCCCACAGGATTTCCCACGCCATCGTTCCAGCCATGGCAAGCGCGTCCAGCAGTTTGTGCAGCAGAAAAGGCATGGCTTTTTGGATGCCCAGATTTTTGCATCGAAGGTCCCACAGGGAGAATTTGCCATGGCAACGATGAAAGCGCACACGGAATACCTGACCTACACCACGCGTGAGCGGTACGAGATGGTGCACATCACGCCGGAGGTGGACCGCATCGTGCGCGAAAGCGGCATCGACGATGGCCTATGCTTCGTGTCGCCGATGCACATTACCGCTGCCATTTATGTGAACGACAATGAGAGCGGCCTGATCGAAGACATCGGCGTTTGGCTGGAGAAGCTGGCACCGCGGTTTCCTGGCTACAAGCATCACCAGACCGGCGAAGACAACGCCGACGCCCACCTGAAAGCGCTGCTGCTGCACCACGAAACGACGCTGCCGGTGACGAAGGCAAGACTTGACCTTGGCCAGTGGCAGCGCATTTTCTATGCGGAATTCGACGGACAGCGACCCAAGCGCGTCATCGTGAAAGTACTGGGCGTAACGAAGTAAGTGCGCCTCGCCTGCAGGTGCAATTCCTGCGGGCGGTTAGTGGGCGGCGGACCGATCGGCCTGCGTGGCAAGCTGCAGCATGCGCGGTGTTTTAACCTCTTCGACCGGGTGGGGTGTGCCTTCCGGGCCCGCGAATGGTGCGTTCTGCCGCTGCAGGGAACCGGTGCCGAGCAGCACGATATCTACTCGACGGTTCTGTGCGCGTCCCTGTGCGGTGTCGTTCCCGGCGACCGGGCGAAAGGGGCCGTAGCCCGCAAGGGAGAAGCGCGCGGGGGAAACGTGACTCCGGCTCATGAGTATCTGCGCGACGGTCGCCGCGCGCGCGGTTGAAAGCTCCCAGTTCGACTGAAAGCGGTCGTTGTGCACAGGAACGTTATCGGTGTGACCCTCGACGCGCAGGTCCCGGTCGGGCAGCGATGCGGCAATGCCGGCCAGGACGGAAAGCATTTTCGGATCGATCTCCGCGGTTCCCGAACCAAAGAAACCCGCCTCGTGCAGCGATATCGTTAGGCCGTCGGGACCGTCGTGAATGGTCGCCGCGCCTTTGCCCAGTGCGGCGCCCAACGCTTTCTGCATTTGTTGCTGTACCGCCTTCGCCGCCGGCGAATTTTTGCCGAAGCCGGTACCAGTGCTGCCGGGCGCCATCTGCACCGGTTCCATCAGGGGTGCGGGCGTACCCTGGCTGTTGCCGCCGCCTGGCTCCAGCGGTGGCGTGGCGGCGTGTGCTTCGAAGACGCCGTGCTCCGTAAACGCGGTTTGCATCGCCGCGGCCATCTGAGCGGTTTTCTTCTTATCGCTCACAGAGCTGGCGAACAGCACCACGAAGAACGCGAACAGCAGCGTCAGCAGGTCGGCATAGCTCACCAGCCAGCGTTCGTGGTTTACGTGTTCGGGATGTTTTTTCTTTCCCATGACTAAGCCTTCGCTTCTTCCGCCGCGCCGTGCGCCATAAAGGTGCGCAGCTTGGTTTCGATCATGCGTGGGTTCAGGCCTTCCAGAATGCTGACGATGCCTTCCAGCATCATCTCTTTCACCATGAGCTCCTGCTTGTGGCGAATCTTGAGCTTGCCGGCGGCCGGCAGGCAAAACAGGTTGCTGAGCGCGACGCCGTAGATCGTCGCGACGAAGGCGACCGCGATGCCTTTGCCGACCTCGTCGATATTATCGAGGTGCTGCATCACCTGGATCAGTCCAAGTACCGCGCCGATGATGCCGACGGTTGGCGCAAATCCACCCGCGGACTCAAAGACCTGGGGAATCTTTTCCTCCATTTCAGACTTGTTGTCCAACTCAAGCTGCATGATTTTCCGCACTTCAGAAGGTTCGGTGCCGTCGACCGCGAGCATGAGGCCCTGCTTCAGAAAGGGATCGGTCACCGTCGCCAGATCGCTGTCCAGTGAAACGATGCCGCTTTTGCGTGCCTTGTTGGCAAACTCCACCAGTTGAGCCAGGGTCTTTTCACTGTCTGCGGACTTGTGCATAAATACGCCGACCACGCCTTTGAGCGCGGCAAGAAAAATGTCTAGCGGGAACTGCACCATGACGGCACCCGCCGTGCCGCCAATCACAATCATGGCGGCGGTAAGCTGCGACACCTGGCCGATGCTGCCGCCTTCCATCAGCATGGCGCCAAGAATGGCGCCAAGTGCGAGCACAATGCCGCCGATGCTTGCGAGATCCATAATCAATCCTCCTCGTGCGCGTTAAGCGTTCGCTTCTGCTTCGATCTTCGCGTGCTGTTGCGCGGCAAAAGCAGATCCGTGTGCGGCGACAGAACTGTCCGCCGTGGGCCATGCCGCGCTCAGCAGGCCTGCGCGCCACAGTCGCGTGCGCTCCCAGACCTCGGCGCAGCTTTCCAATACGACCAGTTTGTCGCCGGTAACCAGCGTGAGCGTGGTATCGGGAATTGCTTCCGCCAGCTTAATCAGGTCAGAGTTCACCAGCAATTTGTGACCGTTCAATCGGGTAAGTTCAATCATGCGTCGGCTCCCCTTCCTCTATCGGCGCAACCGCTGTTGAAGTTCAGGACAGTTGTGTTCTTTCTTTTGAACGGTACGAAAGAAGTGGTGTAGCCCGGGAAAGGGAACACGCAACTTTCCCTCGCTCAGAGGTGCGTGCCTTAAAGAGATGCCATAGGTTCCGCCTGCATTCTGCTGCGATGCACCTTCGAGGCGTGGCAGCAAACAGCTCTGCGCAACACACACTTCGTAGAGTCTCCTGTAAATCGTTTCAAGTTTTTTCTCATGTTTTTTTGCACGACTCCGATACAGCTTGTGAGCGCCGAGAACTGAGGCGCAGTAACTCACCTCAACCAATACAGGAGCAACACACATGTCTCTCCGAGTTCTCAATAACATCTCGGCCATCTACGCACAGAACAGCCTCTCCAGCACCCAGAGCAGCCTGCAGAAGACGCTGCAGCAGTTGTCTTCGGGTTCGCAGATCAACTCCGGCGCCGATAACGCCGCGGGTCTCGCCGTAGCAGACGGCCTTGCCGCCAACTCCACGGCGCTGGCGCAGTCTTCCAAAAACACGACCGATGCCATTGGGTTGCTCCAGACCGCTGACGGCGCTCTGTCGCAGGTCACCACACTTCTCAACCGTGCGGTCACGCTGGCCACACAGGCTTCGAACAGCACCCTTACCAGCAGCCAGGTGTCGTCGGCCAACCAGGAGTACCAGAACATCCTGACGCAGATCAACAACATCGGCAGTTCCACGAACTTCAACGGCAGCTCGGTCTTTACCAACACCGCCAAGAACTTCTTCGTTTCGGACGGTACGTCTGCCGGTTCGGTCACCTATGCCGACACGGTCGGTGTGTTGACCACCTCCAGCATCGGTACCACGACGGGTGCGGCGCAGGTAACGAGTGCCGTTGCGACGACCGCGGTTGCGAGTGCAAGTGCATCGACCGGTGCAGGCTCTGCCGTCACCTTGACTCCGGGTACCGCCAGCGACACCTATAACGGTTCGTTCACCATCGCTGTCGGTTCCGGTGCGGCTGTGACTTACACCACTGCCACATCGACAGCAACGCTCGCCAACTTGGCGACGCTGGTCAACAACACCACGAGCACGACCGGTGTTAGCGCCGCGGTTACTGGCGGCAATCTGGTGTTCACGGGTCCGGCAGCGGCCAGCAGCAACCTCACGGTCAGCATCTCCGGCCTGACGCAAAGCGGCAGCACCGCTCCAACGACGAGCACCGCCACAGCCTCCAGTGCAACGGTCGTGGCGCATGGTCAGCAATCGACCATTACGCTGGGCGCAACCACCAGCACCGTCGGCGGCACCCTTTCGCTCTCGGCAAATAGCGGCACTGCTGTCACCATGTCCGTCAAGGCAGGTACCTCGTTATCGCTGCTCGCCGCCAACATCAACTCCAACTCCAGCTTCGCGGCACAGGGCATTAGCGCGAGCTATAGCTCCACCACCGGCGCGCTGACGATCAGCTCGGGCAGCAACACCTCCAGCACGCTGTCCACCACCGGAACGTCACTGACGCAGACCACTGCGGCAACGGTCGGCGCGGGTGTCGACTTCACGAACTCGACCATCAGCTCCCTCAGCGCGACGGACTCCAGCATCAATGCCACCATTCTGAACAGCCTGTCGGCGGCCATCGGAGACGTTGCCTACCAGCGCGGTACGATCGGTGCCAACATCAACCAGCTCACCTCGGCAGGGTCGGTCGCCAGCAACGAACAGACCAACCTGACCTCGGCGGAAGACAGCATCCGCGCCACCGACTACGGCACCGCGGCTTCCAACCTGTCCAAGTACCAGGTGCTGAGCCAGACGGGTATCAGCGCTCTGGCCCAGGCAAACTCAGTCCAGCAGGAAGTTACAAAGCTGCTGCAATAGGCCGCCGACTGGGACCGTAAGTGAAGGGCAATGCGTCAGGAAAAACAGCCGGCGCACCCTTCTACGGTCAACCTTATGGACTTTTAACCTGGCGAACCGCGGTGTGGGCACCTTCGTGCACCTACCTGGTTCGCCAGAACTTTTTATGGCCAGCAAGGGAGACGAAACGTGGCAGCAGTCGGACTTAACTTCGGATCGGCAACCAGCGGCACCGGGTTCGACGTCACCTCGACCGTCGCCGCCATCATGGCGGTGCAACGCGCGCCGGAAACGACGTGGGCGACCCGCACCACGGCGTTGCAGGCGCAGGACACCATCATCTCAACCCTGGGCACGGATGTTTCCACCCTCTCCACCGCGCTTTCCTCGCTCACCAGCTTCGATGGTGTGTTTGCAACGAAAACGGGTGCAACATCGAACTCGGCGATCGTCTCGCTCACAAACGTCGAGAATGGCGCAACATCCGGCACGCACAAGCTTACCGTCACCAATATCGCAGTCGCGTCTCAGTCCATCTCCAGCGCGGTCGCGTCTTCGGCAACATTCGATGCTGGAACGCTGAAGCTTACCAACACCAGCACCAGCGCAGTGACCAACATCGCGATCGCCGCCGGTTCCACGCTCAAGACGATTGTGGCGCAGATCAACTCTTCTTCCGCCGGCGTCACCGCATCTCTAATCGCCGACAGCAGTGGTTCGCGCCTGTCGCTGGTCAGCACCGCCACCGGTGCGGCGACGGACTTCACCATGGACACTTCCGGCTTGACGGACAGCAGCGGCAACACCCTGACGAACACCAAGTACCTGACCGGTGCCGACGCGGTTTACTCCTTGGACGGTGTTTCGCTCACCAGTTCCACCAACACCGTCAGCACCGCGCTTACCGGTGTGACATTTCAACTACTTGCGCCTACCACCGACAGCAGCGGCAGCATTCTCATGCAGATTGCGCCCGACACCAGCTCCGTCAGCACCACGCTCACCAGCTTCGTGAATGCCTACAACGCGTTGACTACTGCGCTCACCGCTCAGGAAGGCAAAGACAGCAGCGGAAATGCGGAACCGCTGTACGGCAGCTCCCTGGTGCAGCAGATGCAGAGCAGCCTGGCGACGGCGCTGAACTTTACCGGATCTTCCTCTTCCAGCTCCACCGCCGTCTCGCTGGTGAGCCTCGGCATCACCACCGGAACCGATGGAAAGCTCACGCTGAATTCCAGCACGCTCACCTCGGCCCTGGCGTCGAATCTCGATGGCATTACCACCTTCTTCCAGACATCGGGACACTTCGGCCAGAACTTTACCTCAACGCTAACCAACCTCGGGGCAAGTGGAAGTGGCGCGCTTGCGCTTGCCACTACCAACAACTCTGCCGAGGAGGCTACTCTCGCGGCCAATAAGACCGCGTTGGAAGCCCGGCTGACCGTGTACCAGTCGAGCCTGACCACGGAACTGAATACGGCCAACCAGATTTTGCAGGCCATCCCGTCCACGCTGAAGGGTATTACCACTCTGTTCGACGCCATTACGGGCAACACGAGCAGTTAAACCCTGGCCTAACCTGCCTCAACGTTCAAACCCGCACACGCTATAGGAGCATCACCCATGACTTACCAGGAACAGGCCCTTACAGGGGCCACCGGTGTCGACCTGATTGTGAGCCTTTACGACGGTTGGATCCGCTTTTTGTACCGCGCCGTGCGTGCAGTGGAAGAGCACGACGTGCACGATCGCCGTTATGCCGTAAAACGCGCTCTCGACATCTTGATGTACCTGCAGGCAAGGCTGCGGCCGGACCTGGGCGGTAAGCCGGCTGCAGCGCTGAGCGACTTCTATGCGGCCATGTTCACCATGACACTGGAGGCCTCGCATGCGGAATCGCGCGAGCAGATGCTCGAGGTCATTGCCTGCGTGCGCAATGTGCGCGAGGCATGGGTGATCGTTGCACGCGACCCCGAAGCAAACCGCGTGTTGCCGCGCGAACTGCGCACGCCCGAAGAGCGTCGCGCCGGCTCGGGAACCTCACCGCTGCTGATGCCCGTGGTCAATGCTCCGGGCGAACGCACCGGCGGACTGAACGTGAGCGCCTAACTTTTCGCCCGGCACGCCACCGCAGGCTGGCCGCCGCGGTTCGTGCGTGCCGGCCATCAATGTCGGTCCTCAATCCCTTTTAGAAAAGGTCGGTCCATATGCACACACGTGGACGTGTCTGGCTCCTACAATCCATCACTGTGGTGCGGCCCGCGGGTTCGCCAACCATACCGAACCCGCGGTCGCAGACGGGCAGGGAACTCCCCTTACCGAAGCCCGCACTTTTGCCGGCTACCTGAGCAGTTTCAGCTCCGCCAATTCGCTCTGAAGCGGCAGCGCCAGCAGGCGATGCATCACGGTCGAACCCCAAACCATTGTGGAGTTCCCGATCCAGCACCATCGTGCAGGGCGCCGCATCAGGGCCCGTTTCAGGGCACCGCGCAATCCACGTCTGCTCTCACGAGCGTGGGCGGCTCCCCGATACAGGTGCACCTGCGTTTGTGATTGCATGTGTCAATTTGCGACATATCTTCCGCAACATTGAGAGCTTTTCTTTGCCGGTCTGTTGCGTGTTGTCCTAAATCTTTGTGTGTCGCTATCGTCTGGTAAATAGCAGACTTACCCTGAAACGGTCCTGATATTTCAGATAACTTTCAGGCTCTGTATCGCGTCTACTTTGAAAGGTGGAGCAGCAGTTTATTCAAGTGCGCCGGGCTGCCCCGAACCTGCCCACTGAAACTCCCCACCTAAGCGTGCGGCATGGAGACTGCTTTGTCGAAAATGTTAAGTTCCTGGAAAGAAATCGCCCACTTTTTCGGTAAAGGCGTGCGGACCGTGCAGCGGTGGGAAAAGACGCTGAATCTCCCCATTCGTCGTCCACCGGGCGCACCCAGCAACGTGGTTCTGGCCCGTACCAGTGACCTGGAAGCATGGATGCATCGGGACCTGGGCAAGGCGGCCATGGACGAACCGCCGATCTCCGCAGCATCGACCGACGATCGCAATAGCGTTTTGTTGATCGAAGAACTGGAAACGGAAGTTCACGCCCTAATCCTGCATGCGGGCGGTAAGGTGAGTTCAGATGAGCCGTCCGGCGACAGTGCTACGGTAGTCGACCGCGTGCGCCGGCTACTGGAAGAAGTGCGAACATCAGGTGTTTCTAAAGATGTACATGACACCGGCCTGCGCAAAGTCGCCTGAAGTTTAGAGAACTCTTCGTGTTCGACGTACATCGCATGCCGGGTCGCTCCCTCGAGCTTCCCGGCATTTAATTTCTGCGCCGCCAGAAATGTTTCAACAGGATTTATTCCTTGACGTGCTGCATCGCGTGCCGCTGCCGTTATGGTCCTGTCGAGAAACGCTGGTGCGCGAACGGTACCATAGACATGCGAGCCCATGTGCCCGCGGAGGGCAGGGAAGCGTGGCGTATCGCGATCTACGGGACTGGCTACAGAAGCTCGACAAGGCTGGGGAACTGAAGCGCATCAAGGTTGAAGTCGACCCCCTTCTGGAGATGGCCGAAATTGCAGACCGCGGCGCAAAGATGAACAAAGGGAAGGCCGACGCCGGTGGCCCGGCGCAGCAGCGCGTCTACCTGTTCGACGCCGCCGGCGTACGCGAGGTGGCGCGGCGCGCGGTCCCGGCCGACGTCCCGGTCCTGTTCGCCTATCGCGACTGGTGGATGGCGCCGGCATGG
>CBAAAH010000110.1:0-8761 GCA_964658865.1 uncultured Granulicella sp. | reverse complement strand
GGCGGCGAGCCGGCGCGGCAGCACGGTGCCGGCCGCCACCATCAAGCCGCCCAGCGCAGGCCCGACCGCGCGCGCCAGATTGTTGCTGGCGGCGGCAAGCGAAACGGCATTCGGCAACTGCGACCGCGGCACCAGCTCCGGAACGATGGCCTGCCATGCCGGGTTGTTCATCGCGGAGCCGATGTTCATCAGAAACGTGAGCAGCAGCAGCGTCACCGGACCGATGACGCCAAACAGGCAAAGCACCGCCATCTGCGCGACCGCCACCATCTGCCACGCCTGCCAGAACATCAGCAGCCTGCGCCGCTCGAAGATATCCGCCGTCGCCCCCGCAAACAGGCCGAACAGCAGCACCGGCGCGCTCGCCGCGGTCTGCATCAGCGCGATCAGCAGCGGCGATCCGGTGAGCGCGGTCATCAGCCACGTGGCCGCCGTGTCCTGCATCCATGTGCCCAGGCCGCTTACGGTGCTGGCAATCCAGCGGTCGCGAAACAGCGGAATCTTCAGCGGTGCAAAGCCGTTACCGGCATCGCCATCGGCGGTGGACGAAACGGTTGCTCTTGGTGAGAACGTCGCGGCCGACGGCGCCGACGGCTGGGGCGAAGAATCCGCCATGCCGACCCCAGCGGCAACGCCCGCGGCCTGCATGTCCGCGCCCACGGTGGGGTTTGCTCCCGACGGCTTGCCAATCTCTGCTGCCTGCCCCGTTCCCCGCTCCGCGTCCTCAGCATCCATCATCGTTTCAGGGTACCAAGCCAAAGCGCATGGTTCATCTGTAAGCCGCGGCTTGGCGCCCCGCGCAAAAGCACCATCGCGCTGCCGAGGCCGCGGCTTCGGCACGATGAGAGCAACCGTTCTCGATCATCCTGTGGCTTCAGCCGCCAAAAAGCGCAGGCCAGTTCCGGAGATAAGCGGCTTTAGCCCGCCAAGGTGGGTTCCGCATGGAAGCGCCGCACATAGGAGCATCGTTAAAACGCACCCAGCAACGCACCGACCACCGCCACGATCAGCGCAGCCAGCAGCGCATTCACAAAGTTCTTGACGCGAAACCCGCTGACCAGCCGTCCTGCGAAATAGATCATCAGCGCATCGACCAGAAAGTACACCAGCCCGGGCAACAACCACATCAGCGGAAACACCACCAACCGTAGCAGGAACCCGATCGTCGCATTCAGCAGGCCAACGACCAGCGCCGCCACCAAGGCCGTGCCGAAGCTGTCGATCTCCACGCCGGGCAACAGGTAAGCCGCCACTACCAGCGCCACGGCACTCAGCAGCCAAACCACCAAAAGATGAATCATGCCCAGCTAGGAGGTGGAAAACCCCAAACAGGTTGTGCGCCCTTGACAAGCATTTGAAGCCTGCGTCTACAGGCGAGCTATTTCGAAGCGGAAGGCAGTTGCTGCGCCATGGCGTGCTCCGCCAGGTAAGCCGCACTCATCGTTCTGTGAGCCTCAGCCGCCGGCAACAGCGTGGGATAGAACTGGGCAAAGGTCGTGTCCACGGCGGCGTGGTCACGGTGGCAACTGTAGCAGTTTTCGCTTGGCTTGAAGTAGCGTCCACGGCCGTCGCTGCCCACGTCGAAAAAGGCCCATCCTCCCGGAAAGCGCGCGGTGTCTTTCAGGTGAACCTCAAGGCCCATAACCTCTCGACCCTGCGTCTGTCCATGCTTGTTCAGGCTGGGCTGCTTTTCTGCGCCGCGAACTTCCAGGACCAGCGCAGTTTTATCCGGCCATGTACCCGTCGTCTGAAAGCTTCGGTAGGCAGACGGCGAAGCAAATACGTTGTTAAACATATGGTGCTCCGTCGCAGATGACTGCGGGTTGTAGCTCATGTCCATCCCGGCGCTCAGGAAAACCCACTCGCGGTAGTCCTGGGGCAGCAGGTAGCTGCCATCGGCGGCGTAACGGATCGTATCCTCGCTCTGGACGCCAGCCTGCACGATGGTGACGGAGCTGCGCCTCCATGCGCTCCAAAACGGCAGAACACACAAAGCGGCAAGCACGACAGCAGTTCCACGGAGAGCGGTCGACAGGCTCAGGCGAACCTCCTTTTGCGACAGGCAATGCTAACGATACGACCGCCGGTGACGAACGGTTCCCTCCAAGAAGCGGGTTCTCGAAATAATTCGAGAGAAGCCTACGCCTTCAGTGCCTCCGCAAGCGACCTGGACAAATCATCGACGTGGCCCTGCAGGCGTTCCGGTTGCGGTAGACCGGTCACGTCGAGCGTCTGCTCAATCGCGCGTGCGTGATCCGTCGCCTTTTGAAAGCCGAACATTCCCAGCGATCCGGCCAACTTGTGCGCTATATCCAGTGCCTCTGCCCGCGTGTCGGGGTCGATGGCCCGTGTCTCGCTCAAGTTGCGTGCAATGCGCTGCAGCAGATCTACGCGCCGCCGTGTCTCCGGCAACTGCCGTTCCCAAACCGCCGCAATCGCCACGTTGTGCCGCCCTGCGCTCATGCCGTCCTCCCTTTAGCGGCCCGACTGCCGTTCAACTTCCGCAGGATAGCGCTCGCCCTGAATCGTGACCGTCGCCATGCCGTCTTCGATGGCGCGCAGGTCATCGGCAGATAATTGGACCGCTGCTGCACCCAAATTCTCCTCCAGCCGTGCGGTCTTCGTGGTTCCTGGAATCGGCACAATCCACGGCTTCTGCGCCAGCAGCCACGCCAGCGCAATCTGCGCGGGTGTCGCTCCGCGCGCTTCCGCCAGCCGCTGCAGCAACTGGAGAAATTCCTGATTCGCAGCGCGCGCCTCCGCCGTAAACCGCGGCTGACGGCTACGAAAATCGTCTTTCGCAAAGGTCGTGCCCGTTTCCACCTTGCCGGTCAAAAAGCCCTTGCCCAGCGGGCTGTACGGCACAAAGCCGATACCCAGCTCTTCAAGCACCGGAACAATTTCCTGCTCCGGTTTGCGAAACCACAGCGAATACTCGCTCTGCAACGCCGCAACCGGATGCACTGCATGCGCACGCCGAATCGTCTGTGCACCGGCCTCAGACAGGCCGAAGTGCCGCACCTTGCCCTCCGCAATCAGGTCTTTTACGGTACCCGCGACGTCTTCGATGGGCACCTCTGGGTCGACGCGATGCTGGTAGAACAGGTCGATCGTGTCGACGCCGAGCCTCTGCAGCGAGGCTTCGGCCACCGCGCGAATATGCTCCGGCCGGCTGTTCAGGCCGTCCGTGCCGGGGCTGCCATCCGGCTTCAGTACAAAACCGAACTTCGTCGCGATCACGACGCGGTCGCGCACCCCGGCCAACGCTTTGCCCACAAGCACCTCGTTGGTAAAGGGACCGTACACCTCGGCCGTATCGAAAAACGTCACGCCGAGGTCCACCGCGCGGTGGATCAGCGCGATCATCTCCACGTCATCGTTCACTTGGCCGTAGCCGAAGCTCATGCCCATGCAGCCCAGCCCAAGCGCCGACACCCGCAGCCCGCTGGTGCCCAGATCGCGCATCTCCATCGTCTCCATCCCTCGGCTGGTTAGGATGCCGGGTGCGCCGCCGCCGTCTCTCGCACCTTCAAACGGCCAGGTGCCTCTTATCTTGCGCGCATGGAATACATGGGTTCATTCTTCGTTGCGCACCACTTCGGCATAGGCCGCGTACACGCCGTCGAACACCGCATCCCAACGGTAGTGCAACGCATGCCCACGCGCTGCAATCGCCATCGTCGTGCGCTGCTCCGGCGATCGAATCAGCCCGGCAAGCGCATCGGCAAACTCGTCCGGCCGGCGCACCAGGCCGGTTTTGCCATCGCGCACAATGAACTTCGGCCCCCCACCGTGCGTCACCAGTGCCGGCACACCGCTGCTCAGCGCCTCCAGCACCACGTTGCCGAAGGTGTCCGTTTCGCTGGGGAAAAGAAACACGTCCATGCCCGCGTAAGCCTCCGCCAGCGCCTCGCCTTTCAGCACACCCAGAAACTCCGCGTCCGGCAGCGACGCCCGCAGCGCAGCCTCTTCCGCACCGTGGCCGATCACGCGAAACCGTGTGTTCGCGATGCCCTGCGCGCGCAGCTCCCGCTCGATGGCGGGCAGCAACGCAACGTTTTTCTCGACGGACAACCGGCCCACATAGCCCAGCACCACGGCGTCGTCCGCAGTCTCGCGCCGACGCCGCGCCGGGTCGAACAGCGCCGTATCGACGCCGCGCTGCATCCGCCGGCAGGGCTTGCCCGTGCGGCCTTCCAGCATCGTGCATAGCTCTTCGTTGGGTGCGAACAGCACGCTCGCCTGCCGGTAAAAGCGCGCCACCACTGCCAGTGCGCCGGCTTCCACGGGCAACGCCCGGCTCAGCCGGCCCAACCGCCGGGCGGCATACTCGTGCACGTTGGTATGCCAGCTTGCCGCCAGCGGAACGCCATGCCTCCAGGCAAACCACGCGCCGAACATACCCAGTTCGCTCGGCCCGGTCATGTGGATGACGTCCGGCTCAAAGTGCCGCAACACCGCATCCAGCACGCGCGCATGCCGCCAGAACAGTGGGTCGAAGCTCAGGTCTTTTTCCAGTCCCACGCTCAACCGGCTGCGCGGCAACTCCAGCGACGTCACCGTCCCGTCCTGCTGCAGCGCCGGTGTCCGGGTACCCGCGCGCACGCACAAAAACGGCAGGCCATGCCGCTGCGCATACGCCGTAAAGTTCCGGCTGGTGTGCGCGACGCCATTCACCTCATGAAAACTGTCCGGCAAAAACGCAACACGCATGCGCATCAGCCTAGCAGAGACAGCGCACTTTTCACCCGCAATCGGGAACGCGCGTTTCCGATTTCACGGCAGTACAAACCAAATGGTGAACGGCACACCGGATCGGCCACTCTAAGGTTGCCATGGCACACGGCGCGTTCGTCACCGGCTAGGGACGCCCGTTCCGCCGGGACCTACTCCCTGGTGGCGAAGCTGCTCGCGCAGATCGTTCCATGGCCCCTGCACGCGATGGGTGGCGCGCCGCAAAGGAAAACGCCTCCAAACTCCTAAGGAGAGTTCGGAGACGCCGATAGTCTTGTGCGCCGCAAATTACTGTGGTGGGCGTGGCGAAAAGTACCCCTTCTTCGCTCGTACCTTGAACCGGCTGTCCAGAGCGACCAGATAAATGCTGCGGAACGATCCATCCTGCTTCAACTGTGCCGGGCGGTAGCGCAGCGAATACTGCGACCGCAGCTCTTCCTCGATCGCATGAAATCCTTGCGCCACATCCTCGATCTTGTTCGGGAAAAACGTGCGTCCGCCGGTCGCCTCGCTGATGCGCTCCAGCACCGCGTCGCCCTTGTCCTTCGACGGCGAGACGTTGGTTGAAATCGTGTACACGATCGTCTCCGCGCGTTGGCATTCCTTGATCGCGTCCTGCTCGTAGGCGCGGCTGTAGTTGTCCTCACCGTCGCTCACCACGACGATCGCCTTGCGCACGTCGCCGGTCTGCTTGACCGTCAGCATCTGGTCGCGGCAGGTGGTGTAGAGCGCGTCGAAAAACGCGGTGCCCCCGCCGGGCCGCAGCTTGTGGATCGCCTGGTTCAGCAGGTCGATGTTGTTGGTGTAATCCTGCGCCAGGTCCACGCGCACGTCGAAGCCGGTCACGAACGCGGAGTCGCTGCGGCGCAGCACCTGCAGCAGAAACTCGCTCGCCGCATCCTGTTCAAACTGGAAGCGCGAACGGATGGAGTTCGACGTGTCCAGCATGATGCCGATGCGCAGCGGCAGGTTCGTCTGCTGGCCGAAATGGATGACGCGGTCGGGACGACGGCCGTCGTCCAGCAGGCCGAAGTTCTGCTGTTGCAGCCCCGTTACAAAGCGGCCCTTGCTGTCGGTCACGGTAAAGATCAGGTTCACTTCCGGCACAAACGTGCGGATGAGGCCGGCGTTCGCAGGCTGGTCCGGATTGCCGTTGGTTACGGTGCCGGTATCGGTCGCTGAAACCGTGGGTACGGCATTGGCCGGCTGGGTTTGCGATGGAGTCGTCTGTGGTGTGGGGATCTGTCCGGCCGTCGGCGTAGCAGCGGGTGCGGCGGGTTGTGTCGCCTGTTCATTCGCGGTTGCGGGGGGCAGCGCCGGCACCGCGGGCTTTGGCGTTTGCGCTTGAACACAAGGTGCGAACGCGGGCAGCAGCAGCGCCGCGCACAGGGCGACGGGGCGAATGGCGGCGAACATTGAGCGGCGCTGCTGCAGGCGGGGTGCAAGGCAAAGATTCACCGGCGTAGTTTACCAGCCGAGGCCGTTGGCCCTGACGGCAGCAACGATAAATCCCGAGAAGGCCGATCTGCACCTGCCGTTCCGAAGAGGGGACGGCACCCGGCTTTCGCCGAAGACCGGCTTGGTCGTTATTCCGCCGCGCGAATTTCCTCCAGCAGCGCCACCAGCTCCGGCGCCGGTTCCGCGTCCAGCACCAGCGGCTCGCCGGTCACGGGGTGAGCCAGTTCCAGATGCGCGGCGTGCAGCCAGTTGCGGTCCAGGGTCGGCGCATCCACGGTCGAGACCACGCCGGTTTCCGCGTCCGTCACCTGCGTTGTCCGCTGCGCCAGGCCTTTGATGCGAGCGGGCGCGCCGTACACCGTATCGCCGACAACCGGATGGCCCAGCGCCTGCATGTGCACGCGAATCTGGTGCGTGCGGCCGGTTTCGATCTCGACCTCCAGCAGCGTAAAGTCGCCCGCAGCGCTGTAGATGCGCTCCAGCACGCGGTAGTGTGTCGTTGCGTCGCGCGCCTCGCGTCCGCCCTGGCTGCCGAAGTCCTCGTCGTCGCGTTCGTTGGGATGGCGGTTCGATTCACGCCCGTGCGAGGCCGTAGTCAGAAAATTATCCTGCGTGCGCGTCGTCATGCGCGTGCGGCGCACCGGGTCGCGGCGAATGGGCAGGTCGATCGTGCCGGCGTCGTGCCGCACGATGCGGTGCACCAGCGCCGTGTATCGCTTGGTCAGCGTGTGGTCGTGGAACATCGCGGCCAACGCATTGTGCGCGCGATCGTGCTTCGCAACCAGAATCAGGCCGCTCGTTCCCTTGTCCAGCCGGTGCACGATGCCCGGCCGCAGCGGCCCGCCCACGGTCGACAGCGCCTCGCGATAGTAGTGCAGCAGCGCGTTTACCAGGGTGCCGCCGCTGCGTGCCTCGTCGGTGGGGCCGCTGCCCGCGTGCACGGCCATGCCCGCCGGCGTGTTGACCGCTGCAAGGTGGTCGTCCTCATACACGATGGTCAGCGGAATGTCCTGCGGCATGGCGTGCAGCGGTTCCGGCTGCGGCTGGCCCACGACGACGACGCTCTCGCCCGTCTGCACCCGGTAGCCCCGCTTTTCGTTGCGACCGTCCACCGTTACCTGGCCCTTGTCGATGAGCAGTTGCACCCGCGACCGCGACACATGCGGCAGCGCCTGGGCCAGGTACTGGTCCAGCCTTGCCTCGTGCGCGCCCTCAGGAATCATGAGCGTCTGGGCGTCTGCGCCCTCGACCCTCTCCACCGGCTCCAGGTCGAGCTCGCGGCGCACGCCCATGGGCTTCGGAGCTCCATCATAAAGGCGCTTGACGGCGGCATGCTTCACGGCCACCTGCGAGCCGGTTTTGCGCGAGGTTCCCGCCAGCCGCATCGCCTTTGCCTCGGTCCGCGTCGGCAGCGGCGGCGGTGCAGCGATGCCGGCTTCTTCCAATGCCTGGATGTCGAGCAAAACCGCTTCACGCCGCGGCTTGGCCGGACGCGATCGCCCGCCCTTGCCGGCGGCAGCCGCTGCAGCTTCCGCCTCTGCCGCCGCAGCCTCAAAGACAACGCGCTCGGCCTCGCGGTGGCGCTGCTGTTCCACTTCGTTCGCCGCATCGCGCGCCGCACGGTAATCCTTCTTCACCGACGCGCGGCGCTTGCCCTTCGGCAGCATGTTCTTACTCGGCATGGTCCCTCTTCCAATCGATCCATCGCAGCATTCCCGCCACGGTCAGCGCAATCAGCACAAGCTGATCCACGCGCAAAAAACCCGGCACCCGCGCCTGTGGCAACAGGTATGCCGGACGAAACTCATCCGCAACGAAACGACTCACGGCAAACGCACTCAACCCGACGCCGAACACCACGCCCGGCCGCGACCGCCGCAGCGACACCAACGTTGCAACAGCGCAGCCGGCAAGCGCCATTACCGCCGCATACAGCGCAACGGGGTGGTGGCCTTCGTCGCCCGGCACCAGGTTGCCCAGCGCCAGTGCCGTTCGGCTGCCCAGGTCGGTTCCTGCAAAAAAACTCCCCGCATGCAGAAACGCCGCAAACAACAATGCCGCCGGACTCACCGCATCCAGCGTGCGCAATGGCGGTATACGCTGCAGTGCGGCATACGCCACGCCCGAAACCAGTGCCAGCAACAAGCCGAACTTCGTCACCGTCGGCAGCGTCAGCAGCAGCGTGGGATACGTCGCAAACGCTCGCGGCGACTGCAGCACGAGAGCCACCCGCGACAACACCAGCGTGCCGAATGCCGTCCACAGGCAAAGACTGCCGACACGATCTGCATCGACCCCTGCCCGCGGCGCACACCACTCCGCAAGCACGATCGCACACACCAGCCCCAGCGCGGCCAATGCACCATAGGTGGGAACGATCAAATGTCCGAAATGAAAGAGCCGGGGATGCACCCTTTCAGGATACGCGGACGAAGGGAGAGGAAAGTAGAAGGAAGTTAGGAGTTGGAAGTAGAAGGAAGGAATAAGCAGATCGCAGCAGTATCACTTCAGCGAAGCTGATCTTAAAACTAAAGCGAAGCGCTCTTGCGACTTCCCAGCGAAGCGCTCT
>CBAAAH010000109.1:0-8790 GCA_964658865.1 uncultured Granulicella sp. | reverse complement strand
CTGGCAATGGCGAGGCGCTGCGCTGCGTCGGCGGCGTCGATGGCGGCGGCGGCGGCGCGCAGGTCGGGCCGCGTGGCAAGCGCCTCGGTCAGCAGCCGCTCGCGGGTTTCCGCCAGGTTTGGCGGAACGATGTCGCCGGTGATGTCGAAATTTTCGGTCGGCGTCACGATACCCATCAACGTCTGCAGGCGGTCGCTGGCCTGGGCGACGGCGATCTCGGCGTTTTGCTCGTCACTTTCGGTCGAGGCGAGCTGCAGGTCGAGCCGCAGGTAGTCCAGCCGGCCAAGGTCGCCTGCCTGGTAGCGGTCCTTGCCGACTTCCACCTGGTGCTTGAAGTCTTTGAGTTGCGCGGCAGAGAGCTGCTGCGCCTGCTTGGCGATGAGCATGGTGGTGAACGCCTGGCGCACGGCGAGTTCGGTCTGGCGTGCGCTGTCGGCCAGCAGGGCTTCGGTCTGCGAGGTCGTGGCACGTGCATTGGCCAGCCGGTAGGTGCGCTTGTTGCCACGCTCAAACAGGCGCGACACCTGGGCGGAGTAGCTGTAAGGATTGGCCCCGTCGGCATCGAGGGTCACGTTCGATCCGGCGATGCCGAAGTTCGGGTTGACGCGGACGCCGGCTTGAATCTCCTGCGCACGGATGGCACGCAGGTTCTGTTCGCCGGTGAGCAGCGTCGGGTTTTGCTGGCGGGCCTGGTCCACGACCTGCTGCAGCGTCAGTGCGCCAGGCCTGCTGGCGGGTGGCTTACGCGGGTCCGCACCGGGCGCTGCACCGGCAGCGTAGGTCGTGGAGCCGTTGCCCGGCGCATTCTGCGTGCCGGTTTGGGCGTTGCCTGTTGCTGCGGCGTTGGCACCGGCTGCGGTGGCGGCACCGCTCTGGGCCGCTGCGCCGGCGGCTCCGCTGCTGGCGGAACCTGCGGCTGCGGCACCACCGGCGGACCCCGCTGCCTGGGCATTGCATTGGGAAAGGACGGCGGAGGCCGCGAGCAGCAGGATGGCTGCTTTGGTGTAGAAGTTGGTGCCGCCTAGGATGAAAGCAGATCCCTTCACATCGTTACGGCAGCACAACGGTTCGCGGAATGACAACGTGGAACTTAGCAATTGAACTCCTGATCCGGCGTCGGCAGGTCGTCGTCCTGGCGCGAGACCCACACATACAAGGTGGGCAGCAGGAAGACGTTGATGATCAGCGCACCCACAAGCCCGCCGACGATGACGATGGCGAACGGCCGCTGCGAGTCGGACCCGATGCCGTGGCTAAGCGCGGCCGGCAAAAGGCCCAGCGTGGCGACGAGCATCGTCATCAGAATGGGCCGCAGCCGCAGGACGGCACCTTCGATCGCGGCGGTCTCCGGGTCGGCACCGTTGGCGCGAAGCTGGTTCATGTATTCCAGCATGATGATGCCGGTCTGCACGCTGACACCGAACAGCGCGAGGAAACCGACACCGGACGACACGGAAAAGTGCGTGCCCGTGGCAAGCAGAGCCAGCAGGCCGCCGAACGGTGCCATCGCTAGGTTGGCAAGGATGAGCGTCGCCCACTTGGCCGAGCTGAACATCGTGTACAGAATGATGAAGATGAGCAGCAGTGTGATGGGCAGAACGATGAGCAGGCGGCGCGACGAGCGTTTCTGGCTCTCGTATTCGCCGGCCCAGTCGATCTTGTAACCGGCGGGCAGGTCCACCTGCTTTGAGACTTTGCGGATGGCTTCTTCGACCGTCGATCCAAGGTCTCGGTCGCGCACGGAGTACTTGATGGCGACGTAGCGCAAGCCGTTTTCACGGTAGATTTCTTCCGCGCCGTCGGTGGTTTGCAGCCTGGTGAGTTGAGCCAGTGAGACGCGTTCGCCGCTGGGCGCGACGATGCGAATGTCGTTGATGGCTTCCGGTGTTGCGCGGTAGGGGCCGGCGTAGCGGGTGGTTACGTCGTAGCGTGCCTCACCGTCCAGCACCTGCGTGACGGCGTTGCCGCCCACGGCCGATTCGATGGCGTCTTGTATGTCGGCGACGTTGATGCCGAAGCGGCCGGCGGCATCGCGATCCACGACGAAGTTGAGATTCGGCTGGCCGATGACGCGGAACAGGCCCAGATCGCGCACGCCGCGAATGCCGCTCATCACCTGCACGATCTGGTCGCCCTTTTGCTCCAGCGTTTTCAGGTCGGTGCCATACAGCTTTACCGCGAGCTCGCCTTTGACGCCGCTCACGGCTTCTTCCACGTTGTCGCTGATCGGCTGCGAGAAGTTCCAGATGACGCCGGGAAGCTGGTCGAGCTGGCGGTTGATCGCGCCGATGAGTTCTTCCTTGCTCTCCTTGAAGACGGGACGCCACTCGGCCTTGGGCTTCAGGTCGACATAGTATTCGGTGTTGAAAAAGCCGGTGGTGTCGGTGCCGTCGTCGGGCCGGCCGATCTGGCTGACCACCTGCTTGACTTCAGGGAACGCGGACATCAGGATGCGCGCGCGATTGGCGACGGCGAGGCTTTCCGCCGGGCCGGTGCTGGGGGCAAGCGTGCCGCGCGCCCAGATGGCACCCTCATCCAGATGCGGCAGAAACTCCGAACCGACGACGCCCGAGAAGATGAGCACGGCAGAGGTGATCAGGGCCGATGCCGCGACGCCCGCAGTGACGTAGCGGTGTTCGATGGCCCACTTTACGGCGGTTCGGTAGCGGGCAGTCAGCCAGCGCAGGGCTGGGTTTTCCCACTCGGTGGTGCCGTTGCGGAAGAAGAAGCTGGCTAGCACCGGCGCGATGAGCATGCTGAAGATCAGCGCCCCCAGCAGGGCAAACGCGACCGTCCAGCTCATCGGTTTAAACAGGCGGCCCTCGACGGACTGCAGCGTAAAGATCGGCAGGTATGTCGTGATGATGATGGCGATGGCGTAGAACACAGGCCGCTGCACCTCATGCGCGGCCATGCGAATCTGCTCCTTGACGGTAAGGTCCTTGCGGCGATTGTGGCTCAGGTGGCGCACGATGTTTTCCACGATCACGACCGCGCCGTCGACGACCATGCCGAAGTCGAGCGCGCCCAGCGACAGCAGATTTGCGGGGATATGCCGCAGGTCGAGGCAGATGGACGCGAACAGCAGAGCGAACGGAATGGTGAGCGCCACGATCAGCGCGCCGCGCAGGTTGCCCAGAAAGACGAACAGGATGATGACGACGAGGACGATGCCCTCGGTCAGGTTGTGCAGCACCGTGTGCGTGGTCAGTTCCAGCAGGTTCGAGCGGTCGAGGAACGGCACGACCTTGACGCCTTTGGGCAGCACACGCGTGTTCAGCTCGTTGACCTTTGCGTGGATATTTTCCAGCGTTTCGTCGCTGTTGGCACCCTTTTGCAACTCCACAATGCCTTCCACCGCGTCGGGGTTATCGCTCAGTTCGCCGCCCTTCAGGCGCGCGGTGCGGCCGATCTGGCCGAGGCGAATCTTGGGTCCCTGCTGCACGGTGGCGATGTCTCGGATGCGCAGTGCGGTGCCGTTCAGCGCCTTGACCGGCGTGTTCGCGATGTCGTCGGCCGTCTGGTACAGGCCCACCTCGCGCACATTGATTTGCTGCGCGCCCTGCTCGATAAAGCTGCCGCCGGCGTTGGTGTTGTTGGCCGAAAGCGCGGCTTTTACCTGTGCAATATTCAGGCCGTAGCTCACCAGCTTCGCGGGGTCCAGGATGACCTGGTACTCGCGCGTGGGGCCGCCGAAGCTGGAGACATCGACAACGCCCGGAACGCTGCGGAAGTTCTTTTCCAGCGTCCAGTCTTCGAGGCTTTTCAACTGCATCGTGTCGATGGCGGGGTTGGTGCTCTGCAGCGTGTACCAGTAAATCTGCCCGACCGGCGACCAGTCGGTGCCGATCTGCGGCTGCAGGCCGGTCGGCAGGGTGACCTGCGTCAGGCGCTCCACGACCTTGGCGCGGTTGGTGTCGTTCACGCTTTCGTCGTCGAAGACCATCGTCACGCTGCTGAGGCCGGCCAGCGAGGTCGACCGCAGCGACGACATATGCGGAATGCCGGCGAGGCCGTTTTCCAGCGGTACCGTCACCTGCTGCTCCACCTCTTCGGCGGCGCGGCCCGGCCACTGCGTAATCACGTTGACGTAGTTGTTGGCCACGTCGGGGTACGCTTCCACCGGCAGGTTGTGGAACGAGATGGCGCCCCAGCCGAACAGCAGAATGGCGACGACGAGGATGATGAAACGATTGTCGAGCGCGAAGTCGACGAGCTTGCGAATCATTTACTGCCCTGCCGCATTCTGCAGTTCAAGTGCGTTGGTGACGACCTGCTGGCCGGGTGCGATGCCGTTCAGGATTTCCACCACATTGCCCGGTAGCGTTTGCCCCGTGCGCACGGCCACGCGACGAAAGTTGCCGGCGCTGCCGGTGGGCAGGTAGACGAAATCGCGGTCGTGCAGGTGGAGGATCGCGTTGCCGGGAACGACCACCGCGTCATGCGCCTTTGCGCCGTGAAACGTGGCGGTGGCGAACATGCCGATGCGCATGAAATTGCCGGGGTTCGCGACCTGGATGCGGACCTTTGCCGTGCGAATGCCGGGGTCGAGAATCGCGCCGATGTCGGAGATGGTGCCGGTGAGCACCTTGTCGGGGAGGGCATTCAGGCGGATGTCGGCCTGCTCGCCCACGCGCACGTTGGGCAGGTCGTTTTCATACACATCGCAGACGACCCAAACGTGGCTCAGATCCGCGATGGTGAGCGACCCACCGATGCCGGCAAGGTTGATGCCGGCGGCACCCGCGGCGGTAGTGTTCTGTGCGACGACGGTGCCGGAGATCGGAGCATAGACGCGCGTGGTGTCGCTGGGATGATTCTTGTCCACTCCCAGTAACCGCAATTCGTCGATGGCGGCACGCAGCGCGGCCTTGGCGTTATCTTCACCGTTTTGCGCAATGTCCACCAGGCTTTTGGCGATGGCGCCCTTGTCGTACAGCAGCTTGTCCCGGGTGAGCGTAGTGTTCGCCAGCGCCTCGTTCGCGAGCGCGGTCTGGTAGCTCAAAAAGGCCTGCGTCACGTCGGGAGACTGCACCTCCATCACAAGCTGGCCCTTGTGCACGGTGTTACCCAGCATGACGTGCAGCGCCACCACGCGGCCGTTGGCGATAGACAGCACCGGCACCTCGCGCGAGATATCGGGCTGCACACTGCCGGTGGCGTTCAGCGTCTGGAAGGCAGAGCGTACCTGTGCGGTCGACAGCGGAAAGAGGGCGGCATTGTCCACGTGCACGGCGCTTTCGGTGCCGTTTTCCACCACGACCGGCGTGGTGGGCGGTGCCTCTGCGGCATCGTGACGCGCCTCGGTGCCATGGCAGCCGCTTGTCAAAGCAGATGCCATCAGAAGCGTGAGGCAGGCAAACTGCCGGGAGGCACTTCGTCCAGGACGAACAGGGATAGGAAGAGCCTTGGGCGGCTCGATCCGCAAGACGGTGGCGCGCGTTGCGCTACCGGAATCGGTCTGCATGGTTCTCACTGTCCCATTCTAGGTTGGACGCGTCGACGACAGCATAAAGAAATCGTAGAAATCTGGGGTTCTCCTGCATTCTGAAGACGATCCGGTTACATGCCGAGCCTGTGCGCAGATTGCCGCCGCTGGGATGCGTTGGGCACGCTTGCCGGGTCAGGGTTGAACCGTCCAATTCCTGCGTCGCCGGTGCGTCGCGCCGATCGATGACGGGAAGTCGCGCTACTTTGCCGCTACAGGATCGAGCCGATACAGGCGGAAAACGCGGTGCTCCGGCTCATCGAAGATGCGGTATTCCGCCACGGGCCGCAGCGTGTACAGCGAGTGAAGCTCGGCGATGCGCTTGTCTTCAAGCGGACTGAAGGCGGCAAACCAGCCGGGCTGTTCCCGGTGTAGCAGGGAAGGCAGGCCATGGATCGGCCACTCCGGATTGACGCTGCGGATGCCGGTGAACAACGCCATGGTATCCGCCGTTCCGGCCAGCAGAACGGGCGCGTGGGTGGTGTCGGCACGCATGGTCGCGGCAATGGAGTCGGCGGCATCGCGCATGGTGTACCGCGGATGCAGCACATCGTAGCCGGTGTGCAGCAGCATGGTAACGGCGGCGACCTCCAGCGCGATGACTGTGGCACGGTGCGCGATGCGCCATGGGGAGCGTCGCTCCAGGCGGCGCGCGCGTTCCCGCAGCGAACGCGTCGCCAGTGCAAGAATCGTCATCGCGGGAAAGACACAGACGAGGTAATACCGCGGCTGAAACCAGGTGTGCCAGCCGATGAACCCGACCGTCGCCGCAAGCGCAAGCACGCTACTGACGAACAGCGGCACCCGCCAAAGTTCCCGCAGAAACCGCGTGGATGCGGCGATGGCGAGGATGGTGAGCGAAAGCAGAATGCGGTTGATCCACAACGTATCGCCCAGCGCCCGCGCCATGACCTGCAGCAGGATGCGGCCGTGCGCTTTGCCCGCGTTCACGGCGAACAGGTGATGGTAGTCCGCCAGATGGTGCGGCCGCACCAGCGCAAAGAAATACAGGAACCACAGCACGGCTGCCGTTGCGGCGGCGACCAACGGCAACAGCAGCGCGCCGCGATGTGCCTGCAGGTGCGTGCGCCATCGGTGCAGCCGCGTGTGGTCGTATGCGTCTGCAAGGGGCAGCGGACCGGCGGCGGTGCTCCAAAGCTGGTAGAGCAGCGCGGGTGCCAAGACGATGGCGGTCGTCTTGGTCAGGATCGCCGTGGTCAGCAGCACACCGACGACGGCAGCACGCAATAGGCGTGACATTGCCCCGCTTGCGACGGTCGCGAGCCACAATGCCGATAAAAACAGAAACACGACCAGCGGCTCCAGCAGCGCCAGCCGGTAGAACGCATAGCAGAACGGATTGACCAGCACCAGCGTGACCGTTGCGGCGGCGGCAAGCCGGCCCACCCACGGCCGCAGTAACACGTACAGCAGCGCCAGCGATCCGCCGAACAGCAGCAACGTCAGCACGCGCGCGGCAACGATGCCAGGGGCGCCGGTGAGCGCGAACCAGCCGCCCAGCAGCAGCGGCCATGCCGGCAATCCAACCGCTGGGTTGAACCCGCCCGCGATGAACCACTGTCCCGTCTGCAGGCGATGCAACACCGCGCCGCCGTACCATCCCTCGTCGGTGTACTTTGCGAAATCGTTCCACGGCGAGCCGTTAGGAAAATCGGCGCGCAGATGGACAAAGTACGCAGCATAGAACAGCAGGTTCAGCACCTGCAGGGCGCGTGTCGCATGCCCACGCGAAAAGGGGAGCCACTGAACCATCGGCTTCATCCGTTATGTGCTGCTCCTGTTCGTTGGCGCGGTAAAGAGGCTGCCGGATATTAACGCGATGGGCCGCGGCTTGTATGGGTATGCTAAACGCATGGCGCCCCCAATGACGGCAGACCCACGGGCGGCGGAGCGCACCGGCGACCGTCGCGTGCCCCGGTCTGTGCGTGCGGCCGCTGTGGCAATCGTGCCGGTGTTGCTGGTCGCGTCGTTGCTGCTGCACTTGCGGCTGCGCACCATGGCCTACGACGACGCGTACATTCACCTGCGGATTGTGCGCAACCTGTTGCAACACGGCCACGCGTGGTTCAATCCCGGCGAGCGCGTGATGGCAACATCGTCACCACTGTGGACGGCGCTGCTTGCCGTGTTGCACGCGTCGTTGTGGCCGCTTCTGCTGCCCGCGATGGAGGCTGTTCTGTTGTGGGCAGCAGCGGTGCTTGCATGTTGGCTGGCGGCGGACAGCGTCGTTTCCGCTGCGGCGAACAGTTCTGCCGCAATCGATCTTTCTGTCGAGGCGCTGCGTTTTCGTCGCCGTGCATTGCCGATGGTCCTTGCCCCGGTTGCGGGGTTTGCGGTGTTTCTGCTGCTGCTCAGCAGTTCCGTGGGGCAGATGGAAACGCCGCTCGCCATCGCCTTGCTGCTTTGCGCCTGGGCTGCTGCATTGCGTGCGCGCGCGGCTGCGCTTCCGCTGCTTGCCTGTGCCGCCGTTACGCGGTTGGAGTGGTTGCCGTTGTTTTTCGTCGCGGCGGCGCGTTGGTTTGGGTGGACGCGCCGTTGGCAGCCCATCGTGGCGGGTTGCGCCGTTGTCGCGCTTGCCGCCGGGTGGACGCTGCAACAGTTCGGTGTGCTGTTGCCCAACTCCATGCGTGCCAAGCAAATCGGCTACAGCCTTTCATTCGCGCGCGCTTTGCAGGAGTGGGTCAACCCGCGGCTGCGGGACGAACTCATTTGCCTGTTCCTGCTGATCGCGCTGCTATGGTGCGCGGCGGATGCGGTGCGCGCGTGGCGGTCGCAGCGCCTGACACCGCACCAGGCCGTGCCACTGTTTGCCGCGGTCGGCGCGCTGGTCGTTGCGGTGGAGTATGTTGCACGGCACACGGTGATTTTTCCTTGGTATCGGCCGCTGGTGATGGTGCCGCTGCTGCTGGGGCTGCTGCTGTACCGGCCTGCCCTGACCGCCGGCTGTGCGCTTGCCGGCATGTGGCTGCTACGTATCGCAGTTTGCGCCGTGGTGCTGTCGCCGTGGTGGGCGCCGGCGGTTCCGGTGCTGCGCGCGGCGGTGCATCCCACGGTCGCGGTGGAGTCGCGCATCGACGGCGGCGATGCCGCGCGTGTGCAAACCTACCTTCAAGCGGGGGAGGCTCTGCGTGACCAGTGTGCCCCGGCGCGCGTCATGGCACCGGAGATCGGCGCGTTGGGGTGGGCGTTCGGTGGCTATATGTACGACGGTTTCGGCATCGCATCACCCGGCGCCATGAAGTGCGGCTGTAGTACGGCTTCGCCGTTAGGTGCGCCCTACA
>CBAAAH010000108.1:0-8856 GCA_964658865.1 uncultured Granulicella sp. | reverse complement strand
GTGCGCCAGCCCGCACGCAGCAGCGCCACCATCACCAGCGACACGACAGCCGCGACCATGGCCGGCGCAATGAACAGCAGACGCCGGTCGAATCGATTGCTGAGCGGACCGCCCAACGCCGCACCGACGATGCACGCCAGCGCCAGGCCGACGCCGCTGACCCACGCCGTGAGGCTGTCGCCGGCACCAAAATCTCGGCCGATGCCGCCAAACAGGTTCTGCATGGCAAAGGTTGCCGAGGGCACCACGAAGGCCAGCATCGCAAACAGGTAGCTTCGCTGGCGCGCGGTGCTGAGCAGGTCGCGGCCGAGCTGCCGCATGGTTTCGCCCACGCGGCGCGGCGCACGGCCTTCGCGACCGGTAAAGAGCAGCGGCGACGCCGACAGCAGGATCGGAATCGGCACGACAAGCGCCGCGGTGCGCAACGATAAGTGGTGGATCTCCCATACGGCCAGTGAGCCGCACAGCCCGGTAAGTCCAAGGTAGGCGATGTTGAGCCAGGCACCGGCGGCACTCTGCTGTGAGGGTGGCGTCAGGTTCGAGACCATGCCACCGATGGTGCTGGAGTACATCTGTGTGGCCAGGTAGCCCAGAAAAAGGGTCGCGATCAGCAGGTTTGCGCTCACGCCGTGCCCACCGTTGCCCGCCGCCGGCCCTACCAGCAACACACCCGCACCTAGGCAAGCCGCGCCCACCAGCGCCAGCAGCATGGCCCACACACGCCGCGAGACGCCGCAGTCCACCAAGGGCGTAAGCAGAAGGCTGAGGTAGCTGGGCGTAAGAATAAGAAACGCAATTTCAGACTCTCGCGCGTTACTGACGCCATGCGCCGTCAGTAACGTCGCAAGGGCGACCGCGACAAAACCGTTCATGGAACCGGACGCGGAGTACAGCACACCCACCAGCCACGGTGGCAGCGTGCTGGGCGGAACGCGGACCGCTGTGGCGAGAGATTCGGACATCGTCGGACGCTACCTCGGGCTGCCGGAACCAGTTGGGGGTTGCGACCCGGCACACGCGTTGAAGGCTCCTGCGCCTAGGGTCGGGTCGAGGCGTGGACTGGCTGGACGGTTGTCGTCGCAGCCTGGGCGAGCGCACCCTTCACCACTGCATCCAGTTGCGCTGGATCGTTACTGCCTGCCACCGTGCCGCACACCACCTGGTATTGCGTCGGCGTTACCACGACGATGGTCGGCGTAAGCGTGATGTGAAGCTGGGTGCCCAGGTCGAAGTCGGCCTTCACCTTTGCCGCCAGCGCACCGCCAGGGTCGAGCCGTGTCGGAATACTGAGGCCGTGCTGCTTCGCCCAACGCGCGTCATACTGCTGCAGGTCGTCCTTGCTGCCGATCTGACGCTGCGACGCGAACACGTCGGTGCGGTACTCTCCCGCAACCTTCGCACTCACCTTGTCTTCCAGGTAGCGCGCAAACACGGCGGCATCGAACGTCCACACATGGGCAGCCAGCGGAAAGTCCCGGCGCACCAGGGGCACGTGTTCCTTTTCCGCCGCGGCGAGTTCATACGGGTGGGCATGCGCGCACGCAGGGCAGCCCAGGTCCTCAAATACCAGGATCGAAACCTTGCTGCCGGGCGCCGGCTTCAGAATCGACGTGTCGATGAAGCTGTCGCGCGGTCCCTGGCCGGCAAACTGCGCCGTCGCACAGGGCGCAAGGGCTAAAGCCAACCCGGCCGCCATTCCCACTGTTTTTATCCGCTGCCAGGCCTGCCATGTCGTTGCGCGCATCCGGTTCTCCTTGAGCATGTAGTTTAACGGCGCGGACCGCGGAATGAAACTTCGACAGCCAGCACCGGCGGTACGCGAAAATTTACTGTAGAAACGGCGAAGGCCTCCCACCTGGGAGGCCCTCATTGCAGGACAGTGAGGCAAGACTACTCGCCGGAAGTCACACCACCGTGCGATGCCTTTTCTTCCTTTTTCTTTTCGTTGTTGGCGCGCGCGCCCATGGCCTGCTTGATGTAGTCGTCCGCCTTGGCGATATCGGCCTTCTGCGCCGCGACGTCTCCGCAGTCCACATCGGCCTTGCGGCGGTAGGTCAGGTTCAGGTAGCTCAACGCGTCGTCGTAGTCGTTGCGCAACTGGATTGCCTGGTCCAGGTGATTGATGCCGTCGGCAACGAGCGCGGTGTTCGCAGCCTTTATCTTGGCGCACGCACCCTTCGACATCTTGGGATTGCCGTCGCCGTTGTCCTTCAAGCCATCCTCGCCCAGGATCTTGACGGCATTGTTGTATGACTCCGTGAAGTCGGCCGCACCGATGCTGTAGTGCGCTTCCGCATCTTTCGGATCGACCTGGATCACCTGCAGCTCATATTGCTTGGAAACGACTGGCTGCTTGATGTTGCGGTAGATGCTGGCAAGCTGCTGCAGCGAGTTCTTATCGCCTGGGTGATCGGCCAGGTATTCCTTGAAGATGTTGATCGCGTTGTTCGCGGTCTTCATGTTGGCATCGTCGGTCGCGTTCGGCACGACGAGGTACGAGTACGCGGTACCGAGATAGAGCTTGGCCTGTGGCAGCTTCGGGTCGAGGCGGATGGCTTCCTGAAAGTGGCCGATCGCTTCCTCATACTGAGCGTTCTTAAACGAGCCGACGCCCTTGTTGATCTGATCGCGGGCTTTGAGCTGAGCGCAGCCAAGGAGCAGGCCCAGGGAAGCAAAGAGCGCGGCGGCGGCGGGAACACGAGCGTTGAGGTTCATTGAGCGAAGGGTCTCCTTGAATGGCCGCATGCGATGAGATCGTTCCTGAGAGTAAAGATAAAATCAATGGGAGAGACGGATCGCCCTCGTGGAAGTGATTGTATCCGCACAGTCGTGTCTGTGGCCAGAGCAGGACGCAAACATCTGCTGCGCGCACGGCTGGTAAGGCAAAATTCGGTTAAGAGCCTTCAACATACAGCAGCAGCGAACGCGGGAAAAGAGGCTTCCTGCCCATTCGCTGCTGCGCAGATTAGGCGCATGCCAAGCGAAACACCAGCGAACGCGGGAAAAGAGGCTTCCTGCCCATTCGCTGCTGCGCAGATTAGGCGCATGCCAAGCGAAACACCAGCGAACGCAGAATGGACGCGGAAGAGTTCTTCAGCGTCCATTCGAACAGCGATGCTCGCCTAGCGATAAAAGCTAATTGCCTGCTTCTACGCGCGGCGTGATGATGCCGATGTTGTCGACACCGGCCGCATGGCCATCGTCGATCACCGGGGTCACAGCGGCAAAGTCCAGGTCCTTGTCGCCCTTAACGAACATCACCTTGTCGTTGCGCGCTTCAAAGATCGTGCGCAGCTTCTCGGTTAGTTGGTCCAGGGTGACATTATCCTCGTTGATCTTGTAGGCCGGCTGCCCTTTGCCGTTTGCCAGCACCTGCACCACGATGGTGCGGGTATCGACATCGGCAGTCTTGTCCTTCGGCGGCTGCGGTACGAGTGTATCCAGACCGTGCACCACCGTTGGCTGAATGACCATGAAGATGATCAGCAGTACCAGCAGAACGTCGATCAGCGGCGTGACGTTGATATCGGAGCGTGCTCCTTTACCGCCGCCTCCTCCCATGCCCATAATGATTCTCCTTTGCGCCGGACCGGCACCGTGCGTAACCCCGCGATACGGGGAAGAACTTTGTCGCGAGACGCTGCCCCGCGACAGGTGAGACTACATCAGCGATTTGTCCGTCAACATGCCGAGCTGGCTGACACCGGCGGTACGGATGCCATCGATAGCGGCCATCACCGTGCCATAGTTCGCACGCTGGTCGCCACGAAAGTAGACCTGCTTGTCCGTCTTCTTCTCGAGAAGAGCCGCGATCTTTTCGCCGAGCGCGTCCGGTGCAACCTGGTCGCCACCAAGGTAGGTCTTGCCATCGCGTGTGACGGCGACGACAACGGAGTCTTCCTTGTTGGCGTTTTCCATAACGACGGCGGCGGTAGCCAGCGGCAGTTCGACGTTGACCTTGTTGTTGAGCATGGGCGTGACGACCATGAAGATGATGAGCAGAACGAGCATCACGTCCACCATCGGCGTCACGTTGATGTCGGAGTTGACCTTTTTGTGCTCATCGCGTGTGGCAATTGCCATGGCTGCGGCTCCGTGACTTCAGCAAAGGGTTAAAAGAGACGCGAGGCATAGGAACGGGAGGGGCAACTACTTGTGCACAGACCCAAACCATAGCTCTAGAGAGTTCCCGAAGTGCGGATGGGCACTGCCGGATATTCCCCGATTCCCGCGTGCCGGGCCGGCGAACCGGCCCGGCAATGCTGCGATTAGCGCTGCGACTGCTTGATGAAGTAGTCCACCAGCTCGGACGAGCTGTTATCCATCTCGACGTCGAACGACTCAACCTTATTGGTGAAGTAGTTGAACGTCATCACGGCGGGGATGGCGACCAACAGGCCGAGAGCGGTCGTGATGAGCGCTTCCGAGATACCGCCGGCGACTGCGCCGATACCCGCGGTTTTTTGCGTCGCGATCTCCTGGAAAGCGTGCAGAATGCCGATAACGGTGCCCAGCAGGCCGATGAACGGCGCGGTAGAACCGATGGTGGCGAGCGAACCCAGGCCGCGCTTCAGCTTGGCGTGAACGATCGCTTCCGAACGCTCAAGCGCGCGCTTGGACGATTCGATCTGCTCGTCGGTGATGTTGCCACCCGAACCGTAAGAGCGGAACTCCTGCAGGCCAGCCGTAACGACTTCCGCCAAGTGCGACTTCTTTGCGCGGTCGGCGACCTTGATGCCCTCGTCCAGGCGGCCATCCTTGAGCGCGCCTGCAACCTTGGGTGCGAACTCACGCGACTGCTTCTTTGCAGCCGAAAAGTACAGAGCGCGGTCGATCATGACGGCCAGCGACCAGATGGACATGATGAACAGGATGCCGACGATGCAATCGTCGATCCAGCCCATGTGCTTGAGCATGCCGACGATACCGAGATCGGTGCTGGGCGCCGCAGGTGCTGCGTCCTGGAAGAACATGCCGAGGGAGGCGGGAATGTGGGCTGCAACGTGAGCGAGAATCACGAGTATCAGTTCTCCTTGGTTAAACCTGCGTTAGGCGGAAAGGCGGCAGCGCCTCAAACGAGAACATCCGGCCCACAGAAACTTTGCAAACCCGGGAAGCGTGGAGAGCCACTGCTTTCCTTGGACGGGAGCGAAGGCCAGCCGTTGCACGAGGCACCCGGCTGGCGCAATCCGCTTAGCCGCCGAAGTTGAAGTTCACCGTCACGGTCGTGTCCACTTCCGTGGGCTCGCCGTTCAAGAGGTAGGGCTTGTACTTCCACTGCTGCACGGCCTGGGTAGCGGCGGACCGCAGCATTTCCGGACCGGAGACGACCGAGAGACTCTCGATGGTACCCGTCTTGGAGATAATGGCATGCAGGATCACGGCGCCGGAAACGTGCGCAGCCTTCGCAATCGCGGGATACGTCGGGTTGACCCGGTTAATCACCTGGCCGGCGGCAACACCGCTCGAAATCTTGACCGGGCCGGTCGGCTTCGGTTTTTCCGCCGGCTTCGCGACGACGACTGGAGCAGTCGACAGTCCGAGTCCAGCCATCACTCCACCAGCAGCGCCATTGGAGGGCCCCATGCCGGCACCCACGACACCCGAGGAAACCGGCGGTGGCGGTGGCGGTTCCTTGGTCAGGTCGATCTTTTTCGGAATCTTCGTCGGCGCGGTCATCGCGTCCAGCACGGCAACGACCTTCGTCACCTTAACGATCTGTTGCGGCGGCGGCGGCGGCGGCGGTGGGGGAGGCGGCGGCGGCGCGGTCAGCATCGCGGTCATCGCCGTTTTGGGCAGCGCTTCCGGATACAGCAGCGGGATCAGAATCATGACCGCCAGAATGGCGAGGTTGAAGGCAAGCGTCGCAATCATCCAGTACTTGGACTTGGACTTGATTCTGCCCGACGATTCCACCAGAGAGTCTTCAAACATGGGCTACCCCAATTTCTGCGAGAGGTACGACGGTACAACACGCTGCTGTCATCGGTACTGCCGGTTGATGGCAGTGTTGCGGTAGACACCGCGGGGTTTCACTTTGTTCCCGAAAAGTTTTGCAACTTTCGAGAGCTACTACAAAGAGGTTCAAACGGCCCAAAGAACGTGCGGCTTTCTGAGAGGCGAAGAATAGCGTGCAGCGCAGAAGGTTGGCAAGCACAGCGCGACGCCACGCTTCGGCAATGCTTTCTCTCTACGCAAAATGCTGAATCGATGATGGAATGGGCTGCATGGGTCACACAAAACAGTTGGGGCAGGCAGTGGTCGCGGTGTTGGCATTGGGCGCGGTGAGCGGAACGGCGGTGCGGTCGCAGGCACCCGCAGCCGGTGCGACCGATAAGTACGTGTGGCTGGAAGACGTGTCTGGCGAACGCGCGATGAAGTGGGTGACGGAGCACGACGCACAGACGGCGGCGGTGCTGCGCAAAGATCCAAACTTTGCACCGTTTCAGGCGGATGCGCTGCGCATCGGCGAAGACAAGCGCAGGCTGGCGTTCCCACAGCTACACGGTGACCTGGTCTACAACTTTTGGCAGGATGCGGCGAATCCACGCGGCCTGTTGCGCGTGACCGGCACCGCCGACTACGCCACGCCGGCGCCGCACTGGCGGACGCTGCTGGACGTGGACGCGCTGAACAAGGCCGAGGGCAAAAGCTGGGTCTACAAGGGCATGGAGGTGCTGCAGCCGGAGGATCGCTACGCTCTGGTGCGGCTTTCCGCCGGCGGCGAGGATGCCGACGAGGTGCGGGAGTTCGATCTGCGGCAGGGCAAGTTTGTGCCGGATGGATTCGTAATGCCGCGGTCGAAGCAGGAGATGACCTGGGTGGACCACGACACGTTGCTGGTGGCGCGCGACTGGGGTGCGGGAACGATGACGGCGTCGGGCTACCCGTTCGTGGTCAAAGAGTGGAAGCGCGGGACGCCGTTGGAGTCGGCAACTGAGGTGTTTCGCGGCTCGCCTACGGATATTCGCTGCGAGGCGTTGTTGCTGCGCGATGGGCAGGGCCACACACTGCAGGTGCTGGACGAAGGCCTGACGTTTTTTGAAAGCAAGTTGTTTGTGCGCACACCGCGGGGCGTGCAGCCGCTGGCGCTGCCACCGAAGGCGAATGTAGTCGACCTGCTGGACGGCGAGGTGCTGGTGCGGCTGCGCCAGGACTGGACGCCTGCCGCCGGCACGTCGGGGTTCAAGCAGGGATCGCTGGTGAGCCTGCACCTGGCGGACGTGCTGCGCGACCCGGCGCACCTGCGTCCGCAGGTGGTATTTGCGCCCACGGCCACGGAGTTTCTGGATGGCAGCAGTTCCACAAAGAACCGCCTGATTGTGACGACGCTGAACCACGTGCAGGGTGGTGGCTACACCTACACGCATTCCGGCGGCAAGTGGACGCGGCAGCCGCTGGCCGTGCCGCCGAACGTAACGGTGGACATTGCTTCCGCAAACGATTCCAACGACGCGTTGGCTCTGACGATGACCGGATTTCTGACGCCGACGTCGCTGGTGATGGGCGACGCGGGTGAGCCGAAGTCGCTGCGCACGGTCAAGTCGCAGCCGGCATTGTTCGATGCGGCGAACCTAACGGTCGAGCAGCTTGCGGCCACCAGCAGGGACGGCACACAGGTGCCGTACTTCATCGTGCACCGCAAGGACATGAAATACGACGGCGGCAACGCCACACTGCTGAATGCTTACGGTGGGTTTGAGTCGTCGGAAACGCCGGACTACAGCGGCGTGCGCGGCAAGCTGTGGCTGGAGCGTGGCGGCGTCTTCGTGCTCGCCAACATTCGCGGCGGCGGCGAATTTGGGCCGGCGTGGCACGAGGCCGGGCTGAAGACGAACCGGCAGCGCATCTACGACGACTTCGCCGCGGTGGGCAAAGACCTTGTCGCGCGCAAGATCACGTCACCAAGACACCTGGGCATCATCGGCGGCAGCAACGGCGACCTGCTGATGGGCGTGGAGATGGAGCAGAATCCGACACTGTGGAACGCCGTCGTCATCCAGGTGCCGCTGTTGGACATGCTGGGTTACGAGCATATCGCGGCGGGTGCGAGCTGGGTGGGTGAGTACGGCTCCGTGACGGTACCGAAGGAGCGTGCGTTCCTGGCGACGATCTCGCCCTACAACAACCTGAAGCCGGACGTGACGTACCCGGAGCCGCTGATCTTTACGACGACCAAGGACGACCGCGTGGGGCCGCAGCACGCGCGCAAGTTTGCGGCGCTGATGGAGGAGCAGAAGCACCCGTTCCTGTACGACGAGATCGTGGAGGGCGGCCATGGCTCGGGCGCGGACATCAAGCAGACGGCGACGACAAACGCGGAGACGTTTGTATACCTGACGCGGAAGCTGATGGAGTGAGAGCGTCCGCAGAGTGCGCAAGGTTTGCGCAAAGGAAGCGAGACTTGCGTACGTTGCGAACGCTCTTTTCTCTTAAACGGCGGCGCGGCGGGTGCTGGGCAGGGCAGTCTGCTTGCCCTTGCCGGCGCGCCAGTCGGTCCAGGCCACGAGCATGGGCGCGGCGACGGCGATGGACGAGTAGGTGCCGATGAGGATGCCGACGACCAGCGCGAGCGAGAAGCCGTGCAGCACTTCTCCGCCGAAGATGAACAGGCTGAGCACCGTAAGGAACGTGAGGCCCGAGGTCAGGATGGTTCGCGAGAGCGTCTGGTTGATGCTCTTGTTCACGACTTCGCTGAGCGTGGCGCGGCGCATGGTCTGCAGGTTTTCACGGATACGGTCGAAGACGACGATGGTGTCGTTCATGCTGTAACCGACGAGCGTCAGGATGGCCGCGACGACGGTGAGCGTGATCTCGGTGTTGAGCAGACTGAAGAAGCCGATGGTAATGAGCGTG
>CBAAAH010000107.1:0-8901 GCA_964658865.1 uncultured Granulicella sp. | reverse complement strand
TGTCGTGTTTCACGAGGCGGCGTACGGCGGCTACATGCCGGAGATGGCGAAGTATGTTCTGGTCAACAGCTTCGCCACAGCGCAGATGCTGGAGATGATTCGCGACCACAACCTGCCGGTGAAAAAAGTCGTCGTTGCGAGTTCACAGGCGGTGTATAGCGAGGGTGCGGCGCTTTGCCCGGAGCATGGGCATGTCGTTCCGCTGCTGCGGCCGGCGGAGCAGATGCGTGCGGGAGATTTCGCCGTGCACTGCCCAGTTTGTGGGAAGGTGACGACGTCCACCGCAACGCCGGAAAGCACGCCGGGCGGTGGCGAAACGGTGTATGCGCTGACCAAGGTGGACCAGGAACGGCTCGTGCTGCTGTGGGGTAAACAGACGGGAATTCCTACGGTTGCGCTGCGCTACGCGTGTACATACGGGCCGCGCCAGTCACTGTTCAATCCCTATACCGGGGTCATTGCAATCTTCTGCACGCGCCTGCTCACGGGGCAGCAACCGGTCATGTACGAGGATGGCGGACAGACGCGCGATCTTTGCTTTGTGGAGGATATTGCGCGTGCCAACCTGCTGGTGGCAACGACGGATAAGCTGGATGGCCTGGCGGTGAACGCGGGCAGCGGGCGTGCGACGAGCATTCGCGACCTTGCCGGGATCATCGCCGGCAAGCTTGGCGTAAACATTGAACCGCTGGCGCGCGGGGAGTTTCGGCCCGGGGAGATCCGGTCGCTGATCTCGGATATTTCGCGTATCCGGACCATCGGGTATGAGCCGCAGGTGACGATCGAAGAGGGTATCGGCCGGTACATCGACTGGATTAAAACGCAGGGTAAGGTGGAGGACTACTTTGGCGCGGCCGAGGCGGGGCTGCGGGCGAAGGGAATCGTGCAGAGCGTGCAGGGTTAGGCTCTGAATCAAGCCCAGATTTCAAACGCGAGACATAGGGCACCCGTTGCGCGTCCTTGAGGTGGTATGTGTGACTGGGCCGTGGCTGCCGGCGCGGGTGGGCGACATGGGCAGGATGGCGCTGAGTAACTACCTGCTGACGAGCCTGACGATAAAGCCGATGTTTGTATGGGGTTTCCGGCATTGGGACGGCTACGTGGAGTAGGAATCGCTCTAGGGAATGGAGGTTGATAGGCCTGTCGGTAAAATCTTCGTCCTGCCGCAGATGGGCGGCGCGGGCAAGAGACTTTGCATCCACCTTCAGTGAAAGGAAGTGGAATGATGGCAGCAAATGTGGAGCACGGACCGAGCAGCGAGACGGAGATCAACCCGAAGGTGTCTTCCGACATTCATTACTGGAGCAAGGAGTTCGGCGTGACGGGCGAGGTGCTGCACGAGGCAATTCGCGTGCATGGAACGCATGTGGTAAAGGTGCGGGCGGCATTGCACAGCCACGAGGTTACGAGTCCGCAGCACGATAAAAAGGGCGCGTAGATCGAACCCCTGTCTCAAACGCGAGACATGGGACACGCAGTCTGCAAAGAAAAGCCCGGCTAAATTGCCGGGCTTTTCTACGTCCGTGGTGACCTACTCGACGTGGTAGTTGGGTGCTTCGCGGGTGATGATGACATCGTGGACGTGGGATTCGCGCAGGCCGGCACCACTGATGCGGACGAAGCGGCCGTTCTGCTGCAGTTCTTCAATGGTGCTGCAGCCCAAGTAGCCCATGCCGCTGCGCAGGCCGCCGACAAGTTGGTACACCATGTCGCCTAACGGTCCGCGATACGGTACGCGGCCCTCAATGCCTTCCGGTACGAACTTCGCGAGGCGGTTGTTGCTGCTGCTTTCGGGCGCGGTGATGGACTGCGAACGGTCGCCGGTCGCGGTCAGGTCCTCTTTCCCTTGAAAGTAGCGTTCGCCTGAGCCCTGGGCCATGGCAGACAGCGAACCCATGCCGCGGTAGGCCTTAAAACTGCGGCCCTGATACAGGATGGTTTCGCCCGGGCTTTCGTCCACGCCGGCGAAGAGCGAGCCGATCATGATGACACCCGCGCCCGCGGCAATGGCCTTGGTCAGATCGCCGGAGTACTTGATGCCGCCGTCGGCAATGATGGTGGTGCCGCTGTCCTTTGCCGCGCGATAGGCTTCGGAAATGGCGGTGACCTGTGGCATGCCGGCACCGGTAACCATACGGGTGGTGCAGATTGAACCCGGTCCGATGCCGACCTTGATCGCGTCGGCACCCGCGTCGATGAGGGCACGGCAGCCGTCGTAGGTGGCGATGTTGCCGGCCAGCAGGTCGACGTTAGGGAAGTGCTTTTTCACCTCGGCGACGGCTTCCAGGACGCGGCTGCTGTGGCCATGGGCACTGTCGATGGCGAGTGCGTCGGCGCGTGCTTCGACGAGTGCCGCGGCACGCTCCAGAAAGTCTCCCGTTACGCCGATCGCGCCGGCCACCCGCAGGCGGCCCTGGGCATCCTTGCAGGCGTTGGGGTACTTCAGCTTTTTCTGGATGTCCTTGACGGTGATGAGGCCCTTGAGTTCGTAGGCGTCATTCACGACAAGGAGTTTTTCGACGCGGTGCTGGTGCAGGATGTGTTCCGCATCCTCAAGCGTAGTGCCGACGGGCACGGTAATGAGGTTCTCCTTCGTCATGACGTCGGAGATGGGCAGGTCGGTGCGGCTGACGAAGCGGAGGTCACGGTTGGTGAGAATGCCGACGAGCTTGCCGTTTTTTGTGACGGGCACGCCGCTGATCTTGTAGCGGCGCATAACTTCGAGCGCTGCGGCCACCGGCTGGTCGGGTTCGATGGTGACCGGGTCGACGATCATGCCGCTTTCAGAGCGCTTGACCTTGTCGATTTCGCCTGCCTGCTGGGTGATGCTGAGGTTGCGGTGGACGACGCCCATGCCGCCCGCCTGGGCCATGGCGATGGCGAGACGCGACTCGGTAACGGTGTCCATGGCCGCGGAAAGTAGAGGGGTGTTCAGGGTGATGCGCTTGGTGAGACGAGTCGCCGTGGAGACCTGGGTCGGCACGACATCGGAGAAGGCGGGGACGAGCAGAACATCGTCGAAGGTCAGAGCTTCTGGAACAGGTACAACAAGCATAAGGTTCCAAGGAGTGTAGACCCGACCGGCCGGAAGCGCAATGCCTGGAACCAGTTCAGCGCCGAATCGTTCTGTGATTGCCGTAATGCACGCGATGGCGAAACGATGAAGTGCAGGTGCGAGTTGTCGAAATTCGGTAGAGGCCGGCACGATACGCGAGATGCCGATGGTGTTCAAAAGAACTCGGCGGCGGGCCTGGTTGCTGCCTGCCGCCGAGTCGATGGTCCGATGGGCTTACCGCAGGTGCGATTCGAACCATGCCGCGGTGCGGATGTTGCGGTCGCGGATGTGCGCCGGATTCACGAAACCGTGACCCTCATTGGGATAGATAACCAGTTGCGTGGGTACGTGTTGCGCACGCAGAGCATGCCAGAACTCGTAGCTCTGTGGCGCGGGGCACTCACCGTCACGGTCGCCCACGATGACGAGTGTCGGCGTTTTGACGCGGTCGATGAAGTTGATGGCCGAGCTCTTCGCGTACACGGCCGGGTCCTTGTAGACGGTTGCGCCGAAGAACGGCACCATCCACTCGTCGATGGAGTTTTCGCCGTAGTAGCTGAGCCAGTCGGAGATGCCGGCACCCGCGACCGCCGCGTGGAAGCGGTTGGTCTGGGTGACGCCGAACATGGTCATGAAGCCGCCGTAGCTCCAGCCGGTAAGGCCAAGGCGGTTGTCGTCGACGGGGAACCTGGCCTCGACCGCATCGACGCCTTTGAGTACGTCGCGTAGGTCGCCATAGCCGAAATCCTTACGATTGGCCATGGTGAAGGCTTCACCCTGACCGTAGCTGCCGCGAGGATTGGGCTGGAAGAAAAAGTAGCCGAGCGCGGGATAGATGCCCGCGCCGGAGTTGAACGAGGGACCGATCTCCGACGACGGTCCGCCGTGCACGCTGACGATCATGGGGTACTTCTTCGCGGGATCGTAGTTGGCGGGGTAAGTAAGCCAGCCCTGCACGTGGAAGTCTTCATTGTCCCACTCCAATGAGACGGTTTTTGCGGTGGGCTTCACGCTGTCGTTCAGATGCGTGATCTGACGGACGCCGCGAAAGTCGCCGCCCCACAGCTCTGCCGCGTGCTCCGGGCTGGCGGAGGAGAAAACGAGTTCCCGGGCTACCGGGCTGAAAGCAAACGACAAGGAGGCACGACCGCTACCGATGGACTGCTGACCAGTCCAGCCGCTGGTCAGTTCCTGCTTATTGGTGCCGAGCAGGCCGATGTGGCTTTTGCCGCTCACGTCTTCCGAGAAAACGATATGGTCCGGGTCAGCCCAGGCGAGGTACACCGGCGTGGATTTGCGTCCGGGCGTCAGGTTCTGCAGGCCGCTGCCGTCCGCGCCCATTAAATAGATATCGCCGCCGGTCGCACCCTGGTCGCTCATCAGGCCGCCGATGAAGGCGATGTTCTGGCCGTTGGTGCTGTAGCGGGGAACGGCGATCTGCAGGCCGTGCAGCGGACCGCCGGTGGTTTGCGGGTCCAGGATCGACTTGGCGGCCTCGGGCCGGCCGGTGGGTACGGTGTACATCTTCGAAATCCACCAGGTGTTTTCACCCGGCGGGTTGGCGGCGACAAAGGCAAGGTGCTTCGCGTCTGGTGCCCAGTCGAACTCGTAGGCGTGGAGGGCCTTCGGCGTCAGGATGGAAAGATTGCCGCTTTGGATGTCGGCTGCGGCGACCCATTGCACCTCCACGCCGTCTTCGCCGATGACGCCGGCGGGCGGTTTCATGGCGGCGAGTGCGCCGGCGGTGCGGGTGGCGTTCTCCACGTAAAGAAACGCGATGGAACTGCCGTCCGGTGCCCATGCCGGTTCGGTGATCGCACCCTTCATGTGGGTGAGTTGGCGGATAGAGCCGGTGCTGCCGCGGAGCCAGAGTTGGGGCTGGGCGTCGGCGCACGTGGCGACAAACGCGAGAGTGCTGCCATCTGGCGAAAAGCGCGGGGCAGAGCTGCTGCAGCCTGCTCCAGCGCTGACGATCGGGTCGGTCGCGACGGGCTTGCCGAAGTCGCTCAGGTGGAGTTCGCCACCGCCACGTCGACCACTGCCAGACCCCAGAAGCCAGGCGAGATGCTTGCCGTCGGCAGAAATCTCGACGGCGCTGGGGCTGCGGACACCCGTTGCCGGTTGTGTGGCGTCCATCGCCTGCTGAATGCGCGGACTTGCGACAACAAGCGGCATGCCGGGGTCATCGGCGGCTTGCGCTTTTTGCGCAACGGCTTGAGGTGCAAGGGGAAGGGCAACGGCAAGGGTGCCGCACAGCAGGTTGACGCAGGAGAAACGCATGGCGAAAGGCTAGCATGGAAGTGGTATGTCAGCGCCGCGCCATTGACGACCCTGTCCATGGTTGATAGAGTGAGAAGGTTCCGAGGTTTCCACCTGCGAGTTGCCCAGTGGGCGGCGGTGCCGGCGGAAGGGTTGTTGGCGTGGTGCGTCATGCTGCAACCCGTCAACACAGGTCTGAGCGCCGTTTCAGCGCGTGACAGGCAGACACCCCAAAGTTTTGCAGTTTAGATCAAGAGTTTCAGGGAGTTACCGTGCCTACGTTTCATCAGCTTGTGAAGAAGGGCCGCACTGCGCCGAACTACAAGACGGCCAGCCCGGCATTGCAGGGATCGCCCCAGCGTCGCGGCGTGTGCACTCGTGTGTACACCCAGACCCCGAAGAAGCCGAACTCGGCTCTGCGTAAGGTCGCGCGCGTGCGTTTGACCAACGGCATCGAAGTCACCTCGTACATTCCGGGTGAAGGCCACAACCTGCAGGAGCACTCCATCGTGTTGATTCGCGGTGGCCGCGTGAAGGATCTGCCAGGCGTTCGCTATCACATTGTGCGCGGCACGCTGGATTCCGTGGGCGTCGCAAAGCGCCTGCAGAGCCGCTCGAAGTATGGTGCGAAGCGTCCTAAGGCGCAGAGCAAATAGTTGGAAGTTAAAAGTTGGAAGAGCTTTTTCTTCTAACTTCCAACCCCTAACTGAACTAGTTACCAGGTCCAGTTGCGTGAGAAGTCACCGCGCTGGAGGAAGAAGAGAGACATGCCACGTAAAGGCCATATCGCCAAGCGCGAAGTCGCGCCGGACCCAATCTACGGTTCCACGCTCGTCACCAAGTTCGTCAACAGCATGATGTGGGGCGGCAAGAAGTCGACCGCACAGAAGATCTTCTATGAATCCATGACCAACCTGGAGCAGAAGGGTGGCGACGAAGCCCTGAAGCTCTTCAAGAAGGCTGTCGAGAACGTGAAGCCTCTGCTGGAAGTGAAGAGCCGCCGCGTTGGTGGTGCAAACTACCAGGTGCCGATCGAAGTAAACCCGGAGCGTCGCACCTCGCTGGCGATTCGCTGGCTGGTGAGCTTTGGCCGTTCTCGCGGCGAAAAAGGCATGGTCGATAAGCTGACCGCCGAGTTGTTGGACGCTGCCAACGGCCGTGGTGCGGCGATGAAGAAGAAGGAAGACGTGCACCGCATGGCAGAAGCCAATAAGGCCTTTGCTCACTACCGCTGGTAAAACCGTTTCATTCTCTTCAGAAATTCATAAGTTGTACATCCTGCCCGAGTAAGTTGGTTCCACTGACTTACTCGGGCACTTACGCAGAAGTTACCGCGGACTTAGACTCCGCAGAAACGAAGAATCACCGTGGCACGTACCGTCGCTTTGAATAAATGTCGCAATATCGGCATCATGGCCCACATCGACGCGGGCAAGACGACCACCACCGAGCGCATCCTGTTCTACACCGGCGTGAACCACCGTATCGGTGAAGTGCACGAAGGCACGGCGACGATGGACTGGATGGAGCAGGAGCAGGAGCGCGGCATCACCATCACCTCCGCCGCCACGACCTGCACCTGGAACAATTACCGCATCAACATTATCGACACGCCCGGCCACGTGGATTTTACGGCTGAGGTGGAGCGTTCGTTGCGTGTACTCGACGGTGCGGTTGCCTGTTTTGATGCGGTTGCCGGTGTGCAGCCCCAGTCCGAGACGGTGTGGCGCCAGGCGACAAAGTACAAGGTTCCGCGTATCTGCTTCATCAACAAGATGGACAAGAACGGTGGCGACGCGGAGTACGCGACCAAGACCATCCAGGACCGCCTGGGTGCGAAGGCCGTTCTGACGCAGCTTGCCATCGGTGCCGAGGCCAAGTTTCAGGGTGTCGTCGACCTGGTCACGATGAAGGCGTACGTGTGGCACGATGAGGAAATGGGCTCGGCATACGACACGGAAGAAATTCCCGCAGACCTGAAGGATAAAGCGCAGGAGTTCCGCAATGCGCTGATCGAGGCCGTCGCCGATCAGGATGATGCGCTAATGGAGAAGTATCTGGAAGGCGAAGAGCCGACCGAGGCCGAACTGAAATCGGCCATCCGCAAGGCCACCATCAGCATGAGCATCTTTCCGGTGCTGATGGGTTCGTCGTTCAAGAACAAGGGCGTGCAGACACTGCTGGATGCTGTCATCGATTACCTGCCCAGCCCGCTCGACATTCCCCCCATGATCGGTCACGATCCGGAGGATCTTGAGAAGGAACTGATCCGTCTGCCGGAAGATAGTGCACCGTTCTCCGCGCTCGGTTTCAAGATCATGACCGACCCGTTCGTCGGCCAGTTGATCTTTATCCGGAACTACTCCGGCACGCTCAAGACGGGCGATTCGGTGTTGAATCCGCGCACCCGCAAGACGGAGCGCATCGGCCGCTTATTAAAGATGCACGCAAACAAGCGTGAAGAAGTGACGGAGATTCTGGCCGGCGATATTTGCGCTGCGGTCGGTCTGAAGAACCTTGTCACCGGCGACACCATCTGTTCGGACAAGGCGCCAATTGTGTTGGAGTCCATTGACTTTCCGGAGCCCGTTATCGAAGTGGCCGTCGAGCCGAAGACGAAGGCCGACCAGGAAAAGATGGGTATGGCGCTGGCCAAGCTCGCACAGGAGGATCCTACCTTCCGCGTGCGTACCGACCAGACCAATGGCCAGACCATCATCAGCGGCATGGGTGAACTGCACCTGGAAATCATTGTCGACCGCATGATGCGCGAGCACAAGGTTGAGGCGAACGTCGGCAAGCCGCAGGTGAACTACCGCGAGACGATCCGTACGAATTCCGAGGCTGAGGGCAAGTACATTCGTCAGTCGGGTGGTTCGGGTAACTACGGTCATGCGAAGATTCGCATCGAACCAAACGAAACCGGCAAGGGCTACGAGTTCTCGAACGACACCAAGGGTGGCGCGATTCCGAAGGAATACGTCAAGCCGATCGACCAGGGCATCCAGGAAGCCATGCAGGGCGGCGTGCTTGCGGGTTACGAAATGGTCGACATCAAGGTGTCGCTGTACGACGGCAGCTATCACGACGTCGACTCGAACGAAATGGCATTCAAAATCGCCGGTTCCATGGCCTTTAAGGAAGCAGCGCGCAAGGCCAAGCCGGTTCTGCTGGAACCCGTGATGGCCGTCGAAGTCACGGTTCCCGAGGATTACATGGGTACCGTCATCGGCGACCTGAACTCGCGGCGCGGACGCATCGAAGGCATGGAAATGGTCGGCGGTGTGCAGGCGATCAAGGCGACGGTCCCACTGAGCACGATGTTCGGTTATGCCACGAACCTGCGTGGTTCCACCCAGGGCCGCGGTAACTTCACGATGCAGTTTGCGCAGTATGAAGAAGCACCGCGCAACGTGTCGGAAGAGATCATCGCCAAGACCCAGGGCCGCGACCGCTAAGTGTTCGTCGGATGGAGAAGCTGTCTATCCGGCTAGAGTTTTAAAACAAATCAGTTCGGTTTGCCTGCGGGCAGAGGAGATGAAGTAATGGCGAAGGAAAAGTTTGATCGTTCGAAGCCTCACGTGAAT
>CBAAAH010000106.1:0-8904 GCA_964658865.1 uncultured Granulicella sp. | reverse complement strand
CTTCGGGCAACGATAGTTTCTTATACGCCAAAGGCCGGGTTCCTTCGAACCCGGCCTTTGTTCTGCGTGGTTGACTTGTGTACTCACCGTTACATCGTCTGCAGGAACTCGCTGGACACCGGGTTTTCATACAGTGAGCCGTCACGCGTCACCACGGTCAAACCGCTCGGTGTCACGAAATAGCGCTCCCGGTCAGCGTTCTGGTCGTAACCGATGACCGTACCATCCGGAATTTCGACATCGCGGTCGATGATGGCGCGCCGGATCTTGCAGTGACGACCGACGACCACGTGCTGGAACAGCAGCGAACTATCCACGTCGGAGTACGAGTTCACGCGTACGTTCTGGCTAAGTACGCTTTGCCGCACCGCCGACCCGGAGATGACGCAGCCCGGAGACACCACCGAATTGATGGCAGTCCCGGTACGGCCCATCTCGCCGAAGACGAATTTTGCCGGCGGGTACTGGCTAGGCCTTGTGCGCATCGGCCAGTCGCGGTCGTACAGGTTGAAAATCGGCGCAACCGAACAGATATCCAAGTTTGCCTCGTAGTAAGCATCCAGCGTTCCAACGTCGCGCCAGTACAGCGCTTCCTGCTGACGGTTCTCATCGACGAAGTTGTACGCCGCAACCTTGTACCGGCCCAGCAGCCTTGGCAAGATATTGTGACCAAAGTCGTGCTTGGAACCTTCTTCCTCCGCGTCGGCGATGAGTTCGGGAATGAGCACGTCCGTGTTGAACAGATAAATGCCCATGGAGGCGTCGACCTTGTCGGGGTTGAAGGGCGAACGCACGTTGGTGGTCTTCGGTTTTTCTTCAAAGCCGGTTACCTCGCCGGTGCGCGACACCTCGACCACGCCGAACCCAGCGACTTCAGCAGGGTCGACCGGCAGCGTTGCAATCGTGCAGGCGGCACCGCTGGCTTCGTGCTGTTCCAGCATTTTGCCGTAGTCCATCTTGTAAATGTGATCGCCTGACAGGATGAGCACATACTTCGGCTCTTCCGACCCAATGGAGTAAATGTTTTGATACACGGCGTCGGCCGTGCCCTGGTACCAGTTACGATTGACGCGCTGCATGGGCGGCAGAATCTCGATGAATTCGCCGAGTTCATTCGCCACCACCGGGCCCCAGCCTTCACGGATATGGCGGTTGAGCGACAGCGCCTTGTACTGCGTCATGATGTAGACCCGGCGCAGGTTGCTATTGATGCAGTTGGACAGCGTGATGTCGATAATGCGGTACTGGCCGGCAAAAGGTACAGCCGGTTTTGCTCGCTCACGGGTAAGCGGAAACAGGCGCTCACCCGCGCCGCCGGCAAGAAGAACTCCTAGGGTATCTTTCATTTCGCGTCCGCTCCGATGCCTTATGTGCAAGTCTAAGCACGATAACAGTCGGATTGGATGCTGAAAACCAGACGCCTGGAAGACGCTTTTCACCAGGAGGAACGGAGTTGTTTCGATCGCAGTGATGCAGCACGTACGATCCCGATACAACAGAAAGCCTACCCTGTTCAGGGCAGGCTCATGCAGCTTGCTGCATCGCATAGGGGGTGGAACGGGTTATGCGGAAAAACCGGTATTTTCGCCCGTCATGTCTTCGTCCGGCAACGAAATTCGCAACGACTTAAGGAAGCTGACATCGTTGCTGGTGAAGCTGCCGGCTGTAACCTCATCGTCCTGCTCCGCGGTTTCATCCTCTGTCACCTCATTTAGGCCAATGGTGGCTTCCAACATCAAAAGCACGTCGAAGCCCTGCTCACGAATTTCGCGCACCACGCCGGAGATGGATTCGGAGTCGGAGACTGACTCGTGGATGGCTTCGCCCAACTGTTGAATGAGCTGCTTAATCTTTCCGTTCATCGCCACCCCTTCTCAAGTTGCCGGTACACGCTGCGCAAGGGTTCGTCTCAAGAAAACGCGCGCGCGATCCAACACCTGTACGTATTAGACGCCATTCCCCCACCAGGAAACGGCAAACTTTGAACGCGGCGTGACAATGGCTGTGCGAAATCGGGGCACATCGGCCTGCGACAAGCACCTACGCGCGGGTGTGGTGGTCTTGCCACGCATCCTCAAGCTGGTGGGCCAACACAAAAACCGGCTGCGTGCGTCGCTGCCAGACGAGGAACCCTGCGGCCGCCGCACACACACCACCTACTGTCCAAATAAATTTACGCATTGCCGAACCTGCTTTCTTCCGTGAGAGATGGCGGACCAACACACCGCACAAAATCTGGGGCGGCGTACTTTACGGTTGGATGCGGAAACCCGCGGCACGTGGCCTGAGAGACGCGACGCACGGAGCTGCCACCATTCCTTCCGGTCCGGCGCGCGTCACGTAGACTCGTCCCATGGATCGGGTACGGTTTGGACGAGTGCTGGGCCGGGGTGCGCGTCTGGCGGCACGCACGGCATATGAGGCGCTTGACGCCGCGACCTCGCCCGGCCCGGCGGAAGCCGCGGCAGCACGGCAGGGCACGCCGATCCCAGCCCGGAGCGACGCACCTCGTCTACCACGCAAGGCAACCGCACCACGCATCATTCCTGCCGGCCAGGTGCGGCAATCCCAGGGCAAAAGCATGTTTGCCCCGGTACGCCGCGCGTCGAAGGCCGTGTCTCTGGAGGTGGCAGGCAGCTTTTTCGCATTGTTTGCCCTGCCGTTTACGCTGGGCATGTGGCACGCCCGCGCGGACCTGCACGCAGGTGCCCACGGCGTCGCACGTTTCGCCATCGATGCCGGGGTCGCGGCGTTTTTTGCGTATTGCTCGATCAGCAGCTTCGTGCGGGCACGCCGGCTAAAGTAAGCCGCACCCTAACGGGCGGTGTGCTTTGCCGCGGCGGTCGCACCTGCGCGCACCGCATCGCGCGCCAGCGGAGCCGTGGGATCGACCGTGAAGTCATAGACCACGACCACGCCCGGACGGCTCTGACGCGGGACGGGAACCAGCGCGTAATCCCCTGCCGCAAGCGCGGTCTGCGGTAAGAGACGCAACCACCCGCTGGGCAGCGATTCCGCCTTGAGGCAGACGAGCGGAGCGGCGCACGCCGTTCCCTGCGCAATCTGGTCGAAGCGCACATGCGGCAGTTTGCGCGCACCGGCATCGGCGGTTGCGGGTACCAGCGCCCATCCTGTCGGATTGCCGCGGCCGGCATCGCCGGTGTTCTCCGTACGGTCATTGGTGTGCACAAACAGCGTTGGCTGGGTGTCGCGTAACACCGTGCGTGCGTGCGCACCGACCAGCGTATGGATCGGCACGGCATCGGGACCATCCGCATTCGCCGGCTCGGTGATGGACGAGTGGTGAATGGGTACAAGAGCCGCGGTCCCGTCGGCTGCCCTGTCCAACGCCCAGGGCAGGTTGCCGTTCGGGATGGACAGCCCCGGCGCGGCTACAAGTTCGCCCTGCAGTACGGTAAAGCTACCGCTACGTGCGGGCGGCGCACTGGTCACGGGATTGGGCGCGGTCGCCGTCGGGTCGGCCGTCTGCGCCGTCAGCACGCCGCTTGCGGCAACACACGCGCACACAGCGACAGACCGGACGATGTTGGCAACAGCACGCACAGCCGAAGCATACGCCCTGTGCGCCATGCAGCGCCACGATTTTGCGTGCTGCGCGGTAGACCTTGCGAGAACGCCCCGCTGCTATGCTCGAGGGCAGGAGCCTTTATGAGCACGATCGACCAGCCAATTTCCGTCCCGTTCGTCCCGGCAGTCGCGGAAGAGCCGCACCCCGGCGCACCGCTTCGCCGCACCGCGCTGCACGCAACACATAAGGCGCTGGGCGCAAAAATGGTCGATTTCGGCGGTTGGGATATGCCGGTGCAGTACGCCGGCCTGGTGGCGGAACACAACGCCGTACGGTCCGCCGTGGGCGTGTTCGATGTGTCGCACATGGGCTGCATCCAGCTTCGCGGGCCCGGCTCGCTGGCCGCCGTGCAGAAACTGCTAATGAACGATGCCGGCAAACTGCAGATCGGCCAGGCGCACTACAGCGCCATGCTCACGCCGGAAGGCACCTTCGTCGACGATGTGGTGCTGCACAAGCTGAGCGATAACGACTACCTGATCGTGATCAACGCCGGCACGCGCGAGAAAGACATTCAGTGGGTGCGCAAGACTATCGGCCAGATGCCGAGCGTCCACATCAACGACTACAGCGACCTCTACACGCAGATCGCGATCCAGGGACCCAAGGCGAAGGACACGCTGCAGAAGCTGACCGACACCGACCTGTCCACGATCAAGAACTATTGGTTCACCTGGGGCAAGGTCGCAGGCCTGTACAACGTGCTGATCGCGCGCACCGGCTACACGGGCGAGGACGGCTTCGAGATCTACGTACCCAGCGACGTCGCGACCAGCGAGATGGTGTGGAAGGCCGTGTTCGAGGCGGGCGCGGAGTTCGGCATTCAGGCGGCCGGCCTGGGTGCACGCAATACGCTGCGCCTGGAGAGCAGCATGGCACTGTACGGCCATGAAATCTCCGACACCATCAACGTCTTCGAGGCGCGCCTGAACCGTTACTGCAAGCTCGACAAGGAAGCCGATTTCGTCGGCAAGCAGGTGCTCAGCAGGATTGAACGACCGGAGCGCGAGCTCGTCGGCCTGGTCATGGTCGACCGCGGCATCGCGCGCGACGGCTACCCCGTCCGCACGCTGGAAGGCGAACTGATCGGCAGCGTAACCAGCGGATCCCCCTCACCGACGCTCAAGGTCAACATCGCCATGGCATTCGTGCCGGTCTCTGAAGCGGTGCACGGCAACGAGGTCGCGGTAGAGATTCGCGGCACCCTGGTCAAGGCAAAAGTCGTCTCAACGCCCTTCTACAAGCGGCCGAAGAAGACGGCGGAAATTATTTCGTAGTGTGCGAGGGGCAACAGGCGGCGACTCCGGCTGCCGCTTTGCACATTTCAGGTGCCTTCCACACGCGTGTCCAGACAAGGCCGTTTGCGTTCCGGCATGCCCGTCCCTTTTGCGAGACTGGGTAGCAATGCGATCCTCTGCGTTTCGGCGGAGACCAGCATTTTCCAGCCAGTGCGCGTAGAGATCGTTAAAGATTCGGGTAACGACTAAGCTCATGCGCACAGGCTAGCCGTCCGAGCGGTTCGACTCAGGCCCTTTGCGCGTCAGTGCAGTTTGCGCCGCAAGGCCCACCTTTTTCAGGCTGCCTCGCAGGGCGGCGCGTTCCACCGGGCACAGGGGCGCCATCAATGCGTCGAGATCTCGCTCATGCTTGGCATACAGCTTCTGAATCAGGGCCCGCCCGCACGGGGTAAGCTCCACGGTCCGCACGCGACGGTCCGCATCGCCGCTTTGCCGCTCCACCAGGCCGCGGTCGGCCATGCGGTCGATCGCCGCCGTCATGGACGCGTTGGCGAGCTGCACTTTTTCGCCCAGCGCCGAGATTTTCATCGGCCCTTTGTGCAGCAGCGCCTCCAGAATCATAAAGTCGCTCAGGCCGATGCCCAGGGATGCGATGGATCGCTCCATCAGCGCCTGCAGCGACCGGTGCGCCTTCATCAGCACCAGCCACACGGCGGCAGCGGACGGCATGAGTTCGGCTGCGTCCGGCGGGCTGGGCGATACGGCGGGTTGGATCGGCGCGTCCACGGGTCTACTCCTTCGATGCGGCACGGGTGCGAACGACGCTTTCCTCTGCCTGTTTCCGCGACGGCCACGGAAATGCATGAAGTTTCCACACGGCATCATTCCCCTAGCGCTTCCAGCTTAAAATCGAAAGCATGAGCTATCCGGCGACCTATCGTTATACCAAAGAGCACGAGTGGATTGAGAACAACGGCGGCACCGCAACGATCGGCATCACCGACCACGCGCAACACCTGTTGGGCGACATAGTTTTTGTCGACCTGCCGAAGATCGGCGCGGCGCTGAAGAAGAAAGAGTCGTTCGGCTCGGTGGAGAGCGTCAAAGCAGTGAGCGACGTGTATGCGCCGGCAAGCGGTTCGGTCACGGAGACGAATGAGACGCTGACGAGCGCGCCGGAAACCATCAACACCGATGCGAACACGACGTGGCTCATCAAGGCCACACTTAGCGACCCGTCAGAGCTGGACGCGCTGCTGGATGCCGAGGCGTATGAGAAGTATGTGAACGAAGAGACCGGTCACTAAAACGAATCAGTGCGTGCGGTGGAAGCCTTTGCCGCATGCAGTCGAGACGGCGCACGAACTCACCTGCGGTCATAGCTCTAGGGATCGTGCTGCCAAGCCTGCTTTACTGTACCGCTTGTCTCGCCCCACGCGAGCCGAGCCGTTGGAGACACCGATGCGCTACCTGCCCAAATCCCCCGCCGACCGCGTGGCCATGCTCGAAGAGATCGGTGCCGCGTCGATCGACGACCTGTTCTCGACCGTACCGGAGCGGTTTCGCCTGACACGCGATCTGAATATTCCGCGCCAGCACGGCGAGCAGGAAGTGGTCGAGGCCTTCAAGGCATTTGCCGCGCAGAACGCCACGGGCTACGCCAGCTTTCTGGGTGCGGGTGCGTACCGCCATTACAGGCCGGTACTCATCGACGTGCTTAGCCAGCGCGGTGAATTCCTGACCAGCTACACGCCCTACCAGCCGGAGATCGCGCAGGGCACGCTGCAGGCGCTGTTCGAGTTCCAGACGATGATCTGCGAGCTGACCGGCATGGACATCGCCAACGCCAGCATGTACGACGGCTCCACCGGCGCGGCCGAGGCCGTCATGATGGCCGTGCGCGTTACCGGGCGCAACGCCGCCGTCCTTGCGCGCACCGTGCACCCGGAGTATCGCGAGGTGATGGCCACCTACGCGCAGCACCAGGGTATCCCGACCAGCGAAGTCGGCTACACCGCCGACGGTCGCGTGGACCTCGTAGCGCTCGACGCCGCCATCACACCGGACACTGCCTGCGTGCTCATCCAGTCGCCCAACTTCTTCGGCACCATTGAAGACGTCCCGAAGATCGCGGAAGTCGTCCACGCCAAGGGCGCTCTGCTCATCGTTTCCATCGCCGAAGCCGTATCGCTCGGCATCGTAAAGCCGCCGAAGGAAGCCGACATCGTCTCGCTGGAGGCGCAGAGCTTCGGCGTGGCCATCGGGTTCGGCGGACCCTACTGCGGCGTAATCGCGGCGAAGGAGAAGTTTCTGCGCCAGATGCCCGGACGCCTCGTCGGCGAAGCGAAGGACACCGAAGGCCGCCGCGGCTTCGTGCTCACGCTCTCCACCCGCGAGCAGCACATCCGCCGCGAAAAGGCGACGTCGAACATCTGCACCAACCAGTCGCTGGTCGCGCTCATGGTCACGATCTTCCTTACCGTCTACGGCAAAGGCCTGCGCGATCTCGCGGTACAAAACCTGGCCAAGGCGCACTTTCTCGCCGGCGAACTGGGCAAGACCGAGGGCGCAGAAGTTCTGTTTCCCGGCGCTCCGCGTTTTAACGAATTCGTCCTGAAAACCCCTGTACCGACCGCAAAGATCAACGCCGGCCTGCTGGAAAAGAAGATCATCGGCGGCTTGTCTCTCGCGCAGTGGTACCCGGAACTGGGCGAAGACGCCGCGCTGTGGTGCGCCACGGAAATGACCACACGCACCGAGATCGACGCCGCGACGGAAGCCGTTACGCAGGTCGCAGCCGGCGCAAACGAACTGGCGCTCGTCTAATGGCAGGCTTCGACGATCTTCGCGACACGCAACTCAGCAGCGTTGCCTTCATTCAGGATCACCTGCAACTCGACTTCGATGGCCCGCTGCTCACGCTGTACATCTGGCCCGATGTCGCCGACGCCGACGGCATTTCCATCGCGTTCGGCGAGCCCGGTTACCGCGATGCCCTGTGCAGCGTCATCGGCGAAACCGTGACCGAGCCGGAACTGAACGAGGGCCGCGCATTGACCGTCGAATTTGAAAACGGAACCGTGCTGGCGCTCAGCCTTCGCGAAGAAGATATCGATGTGGCCGAGGCAGGCAGCTTTCGCGCCTCGGACGAAGACGAACTGCTCGTGTTCTAGGCTTCAACCGCACGGCAAGGGAGGCACCATGATCGGCAATCCGCATCGCTACAGTTGCACCATCGAGTGGACGGGAAACCGAGGCACCGGCACCTCCGGCTATCGCGACTACGACCGCTCCTACGATATGTCCGCCCCGGGCAAGGTGACGCTTGCCGCCTCTGCGGACCAGACATTTCGCGGGGAACGCGAGAAGTGGAACCCGGAAGAGATGCTGCTGTCGGCATTGTCGTCCTGCCACATGCTGAGTTATCTGCACGTCTGTGCGGACGCGGGCATCGTCGTTCTGAACTACACCGATGCGGCGGAAGGCCGCATGGATCTGGCATTCGACAGCAGCGGCCGCTTTACCGGCGTCACACTTCGACCACAGGTGACCATCGCACCGGAATGCAACGCCGAGACAGCGCGCATCCTGCACGGACTGGCATACGAGAAGTGCTTCATCGCAAATTCGGTCAACTTTCCCGTCACGTGTGAGGCCACTGTCCTCACCGCCAGCCACACCGCGGATCCTGCGGTTCTTTAGATTGCAATACGCCCCACAAGTTATGGAGCACATCATGAGCACAGCAGTCGCACCTCCCGAACCCACGAACGAAATTGCCGCCTCCGCTCCGTTCGTCGGTACGCCGCGCAAGGCGACCACGCACACCAACCAGAACGAGGGCCTGATCTTTGAAAAAAGCGGCCCCGGCAAGAAAGCCTACAAACTGAGCGAACTGGACGTGCCGGCAGTCGACGCCGCCGCGCTGCTGGGCGATGCGCTGCGGTCAGACCTGGGCGTGATGCCGGAGCTTGCGGAAATCGAAATCGTCCGCCACTTCACGCGCCTGTCCACGTGGAACTATGCCATCGACCTTGGCATGTTTCCACTGGGCTCATGCACGATGAAGTACAACGG
>CBAAAH010000105.1:0-8912 GCA_964658865.1 uncultured Granulicella sp. | reverse complement strand
CTGGCATTGGCAAGATCGCGCACATGGGCGCGCTGCTGAAAGTCGCGATCGATGCGGAAGATCGATACCGGTACCGACTGGCCGCGCGCACCGGAGAACGTGGTGTACAGGTTGCCGTCGCCGTCGACGGCGGGGTTGGCAATGGGGTGCAGATTGTCCGCGATGGGCACGGCAATCTGCACGGTCAGCGCGTTGCTGCGATGGTCGCCGAAGCTTAGCGTCAGGTCGCCCGGAATGGCACCATCTGGCACGCGTAGCGTCACTTTTTGCGCGGAGGTAAAGCTGAGCGGCATCAGTGTTTCGCCGATGCGCGCCTCGGGCAGGCGATCCCCCGCAAGCTGTGCGCCGCGCAGGTCGAACATGCCGCCCGGCATCGCCACCGTCGGGCGAACGCTGTCGAGGTGCGGTGCAACGGGGTCTGCCGGGCGAAGATGGTCGAACAGGGACATGCACATGAGGGTAGATGAAAACAGGTCGAACAGGGAACAGATTGCTCGGTTAGCGGTGAAACAGCAACAGATTGATCGCGATGACGAAATAGACGATCAGCGCGTACAGGCCGGCGGCCAGATCGTCCACCACGATGCCGGTGCCCTCGGGCAGCCGTTCCAGCCGGCGGACAGGCGGCGGTTTCAGAATGTCGAAGACACGGAAGAGTACCAGCGCCAGCAGCGCGAATGGCAGGCTGGGGGGCGCAAGCGTCAGCGCGAGCCACTGGCCGGCGACCTCGTCGATGACGACGATTTGCGGGTCTTTGCGGCCGCTCTCGCGCGCCACGCGGGTCGCCGCAGGGATGCCGATGGCCGTCGCACCGGCGGCCATGGCGAGGGTGATCCACGGCGTCAGGTTGGCGGGCACGTGGCGCATGACGACGAACCACACGGCAACTGCGGCGATGGAGCCATAGGTTCCCGGCCCAGGTTTCAGCAGGCCCGCGCCGAAGAATGTCGCCGTTATCCAGGCCCAACGCGTGCGGTGGATACCGGGCAGGTGACCAGCGGCAAGCACGGCTTCGGTCGTCACGCGATCGTGAGCGGCGTCGGGAATGGTGGTTGCGCCGGTTCGGCGGAGTCTCGGAATCAGTCGTCGCATGTCGAGGATCGTTGGGATGCGGCGAACCGCGCGGAAGGCCGCTTAGTCTTCATCGTTGCTGCGGATCGCGCCGCGTTCCAGGTCTTCCAGCAGGTCTGGGTCCAGAATGGGCGAGGTGATGCGGTAGTCGCCGGACGCCCATTTGCCCAGGTCGATACGGCGGCAGCGATCGCTGCAGAAGGGAAAGTTTTCGGCGGCTGCCGTGACGAGCGTTTTGCAGGTGGGGCAGCGGAGTGCTTGATTCGGCATACGGTGCATTGGATGCGGCGAGCACGAAGGTCGTTTCGCCCTCGCCGCACGGGTTAGCCCTTGTTGAATGCCTCGTCGGCCTTGGCCACGGGATCGGTTGCCATGGCGTCGAGCATCTTGTGAATGCGCTGGTGGTGCGCTTCTGCGGCGGGAAATTTCGCGATGAGTTCTGCCGTCTTCGGCATGAAGTCGACGCCGGTCGCTTCCTTATACAGCCGGTGAAACTTGGTGTAATAAAAGATGCCTTCCCCGGACGTATCGAAGAAGAGGTCGGCATCGACCGCACCGCGCAGGACGAACGCTGCTGCCATCTCCCAATAGCTGACGGCCTGGCGCCAGTACGCGTTCTCCGGGGTTCCCATGCCGCGCTGCACCTTGAGGATGTCGTCCGTAGTTTTGGCCGGCATCTCGAACAGGAAGAGGCGCGCCTTGCGCATGAGGTCTTCGCGGCGAAGATCGTACAGCTTGAGGATGAGTTCTGCGTCTGCGGTGGTGGCCATGGTGCTCCTTGCAAAAATTAGTCAGCGTGCGCGAGAAAGGTTTTTACCGCTCGCTGCACGACGGAATTAAGTTTCAGATGATGACGCTCTGCGTAAAGAGTCGCGCGCTTGTGCAGGTCGGAACTGAGTCGGATGCTGAGCTTGCCTTCATACGGCACATCCGGCGATTTACCTTCTTCAGCGCAGAAGGCTAGGTACTCGTCGACAGCATCACGAAAGTTCTTTTCAAGTGAGGGGATGTCATCTCCGCCATAGGAGACCATATCGCGAATTCCAAGGAGACGTCCGTGTAACATGCGATCTTCCGCGCTGAAGAGAACGGAGCCGCTATAACCACGATGTTTCAGAGTTCGTCTCATTGCAGGTGGCCTCTCGCTTTCAAGAAGTCGATCGCATCCCTGACCTGGTACAGCTTTAGCATTCCAGATGGATGTGGTTGGTGAATAAATAGGGATTCACCGGATACGGGATCTATAAATTTACGACCGGATCCGCCACTCGTTTTAAAGAATAGCCCAAACCCTCAAGTAGTGTGCAAAGCTCTGACCAGTGAAGATCGACCGGCTTCGAAGCAATCCGGGAAAGCAGCTTTTCCGTCTTCGATACGCTAAACCTTCCTAGTCGAGTATGCGGGCAACAACGTCGTAGTCGTGGGCTTCGGTAATTTCGGCGCGGTAGAAGGTACCGGGGACGAGGAGCTCGTGGTTGCCGAAGTCATTCAACAGTACGTGGCCATCAATTTCGGGGGCTTGGTCGAGCGTGCGTGCTTTCCACAGCAGATCGGTTTCTTCCGACGGGCCTTCGACCAGCACTTCGACAATGCGGCCCACCTGCGCGGCGCGGGCCTTGGCGCTGATTTTGAGTTGGGTGCGCATCAGGCGGCGGCGGCGTGCTTCGATGGTGCGCTTGGGCACTTTTTCGCCGAGATCGAAAGCGGCTGCGCCCTCCTCGTCGGAGTAGCTGAAGACACCGAGCCAGTCGATTTTCGCGGCCTTGATGAAGTCCTCAAGAGCAGCGAACTCCTCGTCCGTTTCACCGGGAAAGCCGACGATAAATGCCGTGCGAATGGCGAGGCCGGGAACGATGCGGCGTGCTTTTTCGAGCATCTGCAGGAAGATTGCGCCGGAGCCGCCGCGCTTCATGCGCTTCAGGACCGTCGGCGAGGCGTGCTGCAACGGCACGTCGAGGTATTTCGCGATGTTGTCGTGCGCGGCAATGGTTTCGAGCAGGCGGGTGGTGACCTTGTTCGGATAGGCGTAAAGGAACCGTAGCCACTTGATGCGGCCGATGCCCTCGACGTGCATCGTCGCAAGCGATTCCAGCAACTGCGCGAGACCGTCTTTCAGGCCCAGGTCTTCGCCGAAGCAGGTCGTGTCCTGGCCGATGAGCGTGAGTTCGCGGACGCCCTGGCGCATCAGGTTTTCCGCCTCCGCAAGGATGGAGGCGATGCGGCGCGAGCGGAACTTGCCGCGCAACTGCGGGATGATGCAGAAGCCGCAGGGATGGTCGCAACCTTCCGCGATCTTGATATACGCCGACGCGCGTGGCGTGGTCAGGATGCGCGGCGTGTCTTCGCTATACAAGTAGGTGGGCAGAGCGGCGGTCGCACCGTCCCAGTCGTCGCGGCGGAAGCGGCCTTGCTGCTCGCGCAAATCGCCTTCCGGCCGCGAGGTCTGCGGTGCCACGTCCATTTGCGAGTGCTTGCGCACAGCGCTCGACGCGCGGTCGATGAGGTTGGAGTCCGCGAGGGTGCCGGCCGAGAGGTTGTTCTGCGCGAATTCGACTTCGAGGGCAGCCGCGCCGCCGAGTTCCAGGTGTGCGTGGGTATGCGCCGTTGCGTTTACAGCGGCTTGGCCGTGGGCGAGCTGGCCTGCCGTTGGATTCGGCGCGGCTTCCTGGACTGCGGCACCGTGCGGTGTGTCGAGTGACATGGCCCGCGGATCGGTTGTGATGGCGAGGCCTGCGGGAACTTCCAGCGCCGGAACCGCGTTCAGGATGGTGAACGGCGACGGCGCGGTGCGAGGTGCAATACCGGCGGCAGCGAGGATGCTGTCGAGCTCGCCGGTGCCGAGGACGGCGTCGACCTCGGGAATGTTCTTGCGGATTTCGTCGCGATACCGCTCGACCAGGCAGCCGGCGACGATGAGCTTTTGCGCGCGTCCGCCGTTGGCGACTTTGTGGCCGGCCATCTCAAGGATGGTGTTGACGCTCTCCTGCTTCGCGGAATCGATGAACGAGCAGGTGTTCACGACGATGATGTCGGCGGTCTCCGCGTCGGGGGTGAGCTCCGCGCCGGCGTGGTGCAACAGGCCCATCATCACTTCGCTGTCGACCAGGTTTTTGGGGCAGCCGAGGGAGACGAAGCCGATGCGGGTTTTCACCGCCGGTGCTTCGGTCGTCGGTAGTTCGGGAATGGCGGAGATGGGCACTTTCTCAAGTTTAGCGCGGATTTCAGGGTAAAGCATACCGAACCCTCAGGCGCTAAGCCGCAGTCGTGGCAAAGCTGGATCATGGCACGCTTGAAGCCTAGGCCCTTCGAATCCCGTTGCCTCGAAACTCATCGCCTGTAGCGGTGGTAAGATGAATCTCGAGCCGGGTCCCACGCGACGTAATCCCGCCAACCCCGCCAGGTCCGGAAGGAAGCAACGGTAACGGGCTAGTACGTGCGCAGTGGGTTAACCCGGTTCTTTTTTCTTTGCGCCGCACGCCCGGCGAATCTTGCAACGCCGCAACAAATCCAGTGACATGCACGTATGCTCGACAGGGATGTTCATGCGCCGGAGGTCTGCGGCGCGGAAGGACTGAGTCTTGAGCCTGGAGTTGAAGCCGCGCGTCGCCTGTCGCGCAAAGATTTCTGCAGTGGGAACGTATGTTCCACCAAAGCTGTTGACCAATGCAGATCTGGAACAGATGGTCGAAACGAACGACCAGTGGATCGTGGAGCGGACCGGCATCCGCGAGCGGCACGTGGTGGAGAAGGGGACGCCGACCAGCGATCTGGCTTCGCGCGCGGCGCTGGACTGCTTGGAGCGGCGTGGTATCGAGGCGAGCGAAGTCGATTGCATCATCGTCGGCACGGTCACGCCGGACATGCTGTTTCCCTCGACCGCGTGCATCGTGCAGGACAGGATCGGCGCGGCAAAGGCATGGGGCTTCGACCTTTCGGCGGCGTGCTCGGGCTTCATTTACGCGTTACAGATGGGCGCGAAGCTGGTGGAAAGCGGCGCGCAGACGAAGGTGCTGGTCATCGGCGCGGACGTAATGAGTTCCATCATCGACTACACGGATCGCGCGACGTGCATCCTGTTTGGCGATGGAGCGGGCGCGGCGCTGCTGGAGCCGTGCGAGGACGGCGAGGTCGGTTTAGTGGACTTTGTGCATGAGGTGGACGGCTCGGGCGCGAAGTCGCTGTTCATGCCGGGCGGTGGCAGCCTGCATCCCGCGTCGGAAGAGACGCTGCACGAAAAGATGCATTACGTGCGGCAGGATGGTGGCGCCGTGTTCAAGACCGCCGTGCGCAAGATGGCAGAGTTGAGCGAAGCGGTGCTCCAGCGCAACGGCATTCAGAGCGAAGCGATCGACTGTTTTATTCCGCACCAGGCGAACCGCCGCATCATCAGCGCAACGGCCGAGCGGCTGGGCATGCCGGAAGAGAAAGTCATCATTAACATCGACTGCTTCGGCAACACGACAGGCGCGACCATTCCGCTGGCGATGCGCACAGCGCTGGACACGGGCAGACTAAAAAAGGGTGATCTCGTGCTGCTGGCGAGCTTTGGCGGCGGCTACACCGTGGGCGCAACGCTGCTGCGCTGGGAGTTTTAATCCTGGTGGAAGTCGATCATGCCGTGGCGACCGTCGTGGCATGATCGTTGTGGCTATTGCGGCGCGCCTGCACGAATTTGTACGTGGCGTAAGCAATGGCGAACGCGACCGAGCCCCAGACCACAAGCAGCAGCACCCATCCGTACTCATCCGTCAGACGGTTGTAAAGCGGCAGGATATGCCGGCCGTAGTGGACGCCGAGCCAAGCATAAAAGGCGTGGCGGACGAAACGGCTGAGGATAAACGTCGGGTAGAAGACGCGGCGCGGCATGCGCAGGGCGCCCGCGGCAATGAGGAAGGGCATTAGCGGCGCGGGCGGCGGAAGAATCGCCGGCAGCGCGACGGAGAACACGGCGTGCTCCTCGGACCAGTGCTTCATGCGGTCGGCAAAGCGTTTTGGCGCATATTTGTCGAGCAGTGCCACGCCGCCGGCAACGCCAAGCTGATAGCTGGCAACGCTGCCGATGGCGGAGCCGAGCGTCGCGATAAACGTGGCCAACACCCAACCGTGGTGCTGCGCGGCAAACAGCGTCACCAGCAGGTCCGACGAGCCCGGAATGGGCAGCGGAATCGGCGAACTATCGATGATGGAGATGAGCAGCAGGCCGGTGGGGCCAAGCCGCATGAAGTATCCCAGCAAACCGGTGTGCGCGTGGCTACCGGTGTGATGTGCGGCCAGAAACAGCGTACTGAGGGCAGTGTGCATGGGTGTTGCTGCTTAGGACGCTCGTTCCGGGAAAGAAGTCGCGTGGCGCTCCGTCATGTCGCGAGCATGCGTGGCTGATAGACGGGTAGGACGCCGGTTTCCGCCGCCAGCGCGTAAAAACGGTCGATCGCCCGCAGGCAGTCCAGGTCCAGATCGTAGTGGATGTTCTCGGTCAAGTAAGCACGGATCGTTTCCGGGGGCACGGCGATGCGCGGCGACCACTCTTGGACCAGCGTGTCGATGTGGGTGAGGCCGGCGTCGCGCGAACCGGTCAGGTTTTCGATGAGCTGAGTCGGTGAGATGGAGGTGCGGGCGAGCGACTGCGGATCGACCGCCCATACCGCGGCAACCCAGGGTAGACCGGTACACCGTCGCCACCACGCGGCGACATCGATCCAGGTGTGCGTTCGCAGGGCCGGGTCGCGGTCACGAGTTTCCATGGCGAGCAGGGCCGGGTCACCGATAAGCAGGGCAGCGTCTGCCTGTTGCAGCATGGTGGGCAGCGCGGCGGCCGCTCGGGTAAAGGTCGGGTTCGTGCCATGGAAGACGCGCAGCAGCAACTCGACATAGGCCGCGGAAGAGCGCGAGGCGCTGTCGGTGGCGACAATGCGCACGTCCTGCAGTGCAAGGCCGGGTTTGACGACGAACTGGATGGAGCGCACCAGTTGCAGCGAGGCAATGGTGCAGCCGGGCACGATTGCGAGCTCTGGCGCAAAGGGCAGCGCGGCAATGGGAATAAGGCCTAGATCGGCCTCGCCGTTGCGCAACTGCTCGGCGCATTGCGCGGGCGAGGTGTAGCGCACGTCGTAGCGGTCGCGCAGTCCGGTCGCGGCGGGTTCGTGCTCGAAGTCATAAAGCAGCGGCGCCGGGTTCAAAAAGCTGATGGCGGCGACGCGAAGGCGGGTTGTGGCTGGGCTCGGCACGTTGCGATTGGATGTGCGGGAAGCGGGGCCCGGTGCTTTTGGCGAAATCCTTCGTTTGACGGGATGAGACGTGTCACCCATTCTTTCGCGAACTCCTCTTTGTTCGCGGCGCTCGCGGGCTTGCTGTATAACGATGGCCACCGGGTTTGTTGCATGAGGCCCACGGAGGTTTGGATGGGAACTGCGTTAGGCGTGGAGGCCGGCAACAGGGCACAGGACAGCGATGCGGCGTCGCGGCTGGCGTGGATGGCGCTGACGCTGACGCCCGGCATGGGGCCGACTCGGGTGCTGCGTGCCATGTCGAAGCTGGATTCACCCGCCGCATTGCTGGGGCTGAGCCTGACGGAGTTGGAAGGCCTGGGCATGCCAGCGGCGTCGGCGCGATTCGTGTTCGAGGGCAAGGCGCGTGCCGCGGCGGAGGAGGAGATCCAGCGGGTGAAGGAGCAGGGTGCCGCCTTTTTAACGCATGACTGTTTGGGCTACCCGGAGCGCCTGCGCGAGATTTACGACCCGCCGCCGGTGCTGTGGGTTCGCGGGGAGACGGCCCTGCTTGGCCTCCCGGGCATCGCCGTTGTCGGCACGAGGCATCCTTCGCCTTACGGCGCAGGTATGGCGCAGATGCTGTCGCGCGACCTGGCGAACCGGGGCGTAGTGATCCAGAGCGGCATGGCGCGTGGCGTGGACACCGAGGCGCACAAGGGAGCGATCGAGGCCAAGGGCAAGACCGTCGCGGTCTGGGGAACCGGCATCGACGTGATTTATCCGAAGGAAAATAAGCGGCTTGCGGAATCGATCCTGATGAGCGGCGGATGCATCGTCACGGAGTTCCCGACCGGGACGTTTCCCGCACCGCAGAACTTTCCCCTGCGCAACCGCGTACTGAGCGGCATAAGCGTGGGCGTGCTTGTGATTGAGGCGGCGGAAAACAGCGGCACCCGCATTACCGCTCGCTGCGCCATGGAGCAGAATCGCGACGTGTATGCCGTACCCGGCAACGTGACCAACAAGAATGCGTGGGGCCCGAACACGCTGATCAAGCAGGGCGCAAAGCTGACCGCCACGTGGGAGGACGTCTGGGAAGACCTGCCCAGCGAGGTGCGCCTCGAGCTGGAAGGCCGGCTGTCGATGTTGGCAGCCGGTGACGCTGCATCGAAAGGCGGTGGCGCCGCATCCTTATTCGCGGAGCAGGAGATGCCGCCGATCGAGCGGCTGGTCTACGAGTATCTGCGGGCGGATGAGTCCATTCAACTCGACGAGCTGATGGAGCAGTTGGAAGGGCAACTGCCGTCGGCTGAGGTCTTTACAGCGTTGTTCGAGCTGGAGTTGGCAGGCCGTGTGCGTCAGATGCCCGGCAAGAACTACGTGCGGACATTTTAGTTCCGTTTCCGGGAAGCTGGGCCTTTTTGGCGCGCCGAGAAATTGCGGGCCGCGTGACGTCACGAATAGATCGTGGTAGCGTCTCACCGAGACAGGTTTGCGGAAACGTCCCGGTGCGGCGGGCTCCGGACCATGGCAGCAAAGGGCAAGGCCGGGCAGCCGGCAGCCGCGTCAAAGCGGCGGAAACAGGAAGTGCGGTATGGCAAAAAATCTCGTGATTGTGGAGTCGCCGGCGAAGGC
>CBAAAH010000104.1:0-8960 GCA_964658865.1 uncultured Granulicella sp. | reverse complement strand
GCCGGGCTTTCCGCCGTGGCGATGAGCAGGTTTTCGAACTTGCCCAGCGCGTGCGGCAGAATCGTATCGCGCTCATAGGAGTTCAGGTAGTACGGCTCGGTCTGGCTCTTCTTTGCGTACACGTTGAAGTGGTTGAGCCAGAAGTCGGTCATCACGGCTTCCAGTTCGCGGTTACTGTAAATATCCGTCAGCAGCCGCGAGCCGAACAGCTCGTTGGAGATCATGCGATTGGTCCCGGCAAGTGCAACCAGCGTCTCCTTCTCGAGTGGCGTCATGCCTTCGGACAACCTGCCTTCATTGCCCTTCAGCCCTTTATGCACAGCAATGAGCTGCTCCACCGGCAACCGCATGATCTCGGCGTAGCGCGCGTCCGGTGGTGTCGCCAGCAGGCCGTCGATCTGCGCCTGCGGCAACGGCGCGATGGACTGCTCGAAGTTCGGTTCGGGCTGTGCCGTGGCGACGGGCGGAACAGGCATCTGCACGCCGTTCTTATCCTGCCGAACGATGGGCGCAGGACCAGACGATGCCATCCCGCTTGCCACCGCACCATCGCCCATCGCACCTATGGTCACTGTGCCGGGCCCCTTTGCGCCAGGCTTCGCCTTCAACCTCTCCCGGTAAAACTCCACCTGGTCCGCAACGATCGTGCGTCGTTCCGGATCCTGCGGCAGCGCACCGGTTTTCGCCAACTGCCGAATCTGGTTGGGCGTAGGATACCGCTCAATCCGCTGCTCCTGCGTCATCCGCAGTGCCGGATACTGCGCCAGCCGGTTGTCCAGCGCGTTATCGGGAATGCGCTCCGGGTTAAGCTGCTGCTCAAACCACTTTTCCGGACCCATCGCACGCACGGTACCCACTTCGCCCGGCCGTGGCCCAAAGGTAAACCGCTCGACGAGCAGATCGGCACGGTCGACCGGAGCTGACGGGACGACCGGAACGGGTTTCGGCCTGGAAGCCTGAACCGGCAAAGTAGCCATGGAAAGGGTGGCGCAGAGCGCAAGGGACAGGCTCTCGCGAAAACGAAGTAGGCGCATGAAGCGGCTCCTTGGGTACAGTGCTTCCGCTATGGTGAACCCCGAATGCTGACCAGTGTTGCTCGATTTACCGGATGTCTCGCCGCGCAACCAGAGCAGAGCGAAAAATCTCCCTGAGGCGGCAGATGCATTCATGCGGGTACGTTCCCTGCGCATCCAGAAGGAACGGCTCAGACAAATTCAAACTTCCACGACGTTTTCGATCTTCTCTTGGCGATTCGGCATAATCCGACTATCCAGTCTTCAACGGCCCATCGGCCTTGTAGGTGCTTAGGATGATGCCGGACGGCATTGCTTTCGTGCGGACGAGCTCGAATGCGCGTGGCGGGGTTCCCTCTGCAAAGAAGCGCTTCCCCGTGCCCAACAGGACTGGATAGACGATCAGTAGGACTTCATCCGCAAGCCCATGTTCGAGCAGCGTCGATGTCAGCGTGGAGCTACCCCAAAGGATAAGGTCCGGGCCGTCCTGCGACTTGATACGACGAATGTCCGCGACAAGGTTCGGCCCAAGACTCTCAAACGGACCCCATGCAAGACTTTCCGGGCGGTGAGTCGCGACATATTTTGTCGCCGCGTTGAGGCCGTCCGCCATCGGGCTGTTTGGTGCCTTTGGCCAGAAGCCGGACCAGATGTCGTAGGTGCGACGGCCAAGCAGCAGATCGAAGCTATCACCATGCGCCGCAAGGAGCGCATCTCTGCCAGTGGGAGACCGATAGGGCGCGGTCCAGTCGCTGTAAGGGAAATCGCCGTGATCGGCGGAGTGCTGGATCACGCCGTCCAGCGAGATGTGTTCCATGATTCTGAGCCTTCTCATTTGAGTCTCCGCGTTCTGGGTAGGTTTCCCTGCTGAGGGAGAAGATGCCCTTCTCGGCTGCCTCCCGCCATTTCGAGAATCGCGTAATGACTTGCATCGCTCAGAAATTCAGTAAGGACAAGTCGCACGCTCAGCAGTGATGCTGTTTCTGTTCACCTTGACGAGAAATGCGATCTCACCGAATTCAGAACACTGCGAGTTCCGCGCAGGCCTGGAATAGGTCTTCGGTCTGCGGTAGGATCGCATCTTCCAGCACCGGCTGGTAGGCGACGAAGGTATCCATAGCACCGATGCGGCGAACGGGCGCGTCCAGGTCATGGAAGAGTTCGTCCGCCACGCGCGCCGCGAGTTCCGCGCCGAAGCCCCAACTGCGCATATCCTCGTGCGCGATCAACACGCGGTTGGTACGGCGCACGCTTTCGGCGATGGCCTCCCAGTCGTACGGGCTCAGCGAACGCAGGTCCAGCACCTCGACCGACACGTTCTTCTCACGTTCCAGCCGCTGTGCCGCCTGCAGCGCGCGTGGCACCACCGCGCCGTAGGTCACGAGCGTCACGTCCGTTCCCTGCTTCAGCGTCTTTGCCTTGCCGAACGGAATCGCATACTCCGGCCCGGGATACGGCGCGCGACCGAATGCCTCACGGTACAGCCGCTTGTGCTCCAGGAACAGGACGGGATCGTCACAGCGGATCGCGGTGCGCAAAAGGCCCGCGGCATCCAGCGCGTTCGACGGCATCACGACACGGATTCCCGGTGTGTGCGTGAAGATGCTTTCGCCCGACTGCGAGTGATAAATCGAACCGCCGGTCAGGTAGCCGCCGATGGGCACGCGCATGACCAGCGGGCAGGTAAACGTGCCGTTCGATCTCCAGCGCATAACCGACATTTCATTGCGCATCTGGTGTACTGCCGGCCAAATGTAGTCGAAGAACTGGATCTCCACGACTGGCTTCAACCCGCGCACGGCCATGCCAACGGCACGCCCGGCAATGTTGGCCTCCGCCAGCGGCGAGTTGAACACGCGGTCCGAGCCGAACTCCGTCTGCAGGCCGCCGGTCAGCTTGAAGACGCCACCCTTGCCCTTCAGCGCGCCGGACTTCAGGTGCTGGTCGCGGCTGGCGTCGGCAACGTCCTCGCCGAAGATGACGATGCGCGGGTCACGCCGCATCTCGTCTCGCAGTGTGCTGTTGATCGCGTCGGCCATGGTGCGCTCGATGCGGTCGGGGTTGCCGGTGGTCTCCTGCGCAGCCGCGTCGGGCTGCGTGTCGAACAGCGCATCCGTCGGTCGCAGGTCTTCGGAGTACACGTGCTTCAAAATGTCCGCGACCAACGGCAGCGGCGCGGCCAGCGCGGCATCGGTGGCGCGGATGATTTCGGCATCCACATCGGCTTCGAGCCGGCGCAGTTCATCTTCCGCCAGAATGCCCTGCCCGACGAGATACGCCTGCATTTTGCCGATGGGATCGCGCAGCGCATCCGCCTCGCGCTCCGCTTCCACGCGGTAGGACTTTTCATCATCGCTTTGCGAGTGGCTGTAGGGCCGAATGACGTGGCCGTGCACCAGCGCGGGACCCTTGCGTGCGCGGCAGTATGCGACGGCTTCGCGCATGGCCTCGTAGCTGGCAAGCGCATCCGTGCCATCCACTTCGGCGAAATGAAAGTTTGGAAAATTCGCCACCAGCCGCGAAATGTTTCCACCCGGGGTGTTCGTCTCTACCGGAGTGGAAATCGCGTACCCGTTATCTTCCACGACAAAGACAACCGGCAGCTTTGCGTTGCTGGCGGTATTCAAAGACTCCCAGAACTCACCCTGGGAGGTGCTGCCCTCGCCGATGGAGGTATAGACGACCTCGTCGCCATGAAACTGCACGTTCTTGAAGCTGCGGTAGTCATGCGTTTCCTTTGGGACCTGTGCCGCTTCAGGATGCGCCGAAAAGTACACGCCGGCTTCCGCGCAACCGACCGCATGCAGGCACTGCGTCGCAACGGAAGACGACGGCGATACCAGGTTCAAAGGAACGCTGGTCCAGTGCGACGGCATCTGACGACCGCCGGATTGCGGATCGGTTCCGGCGCCGACCGCCTGCAGGAGTTGATCTTCCACGCTTTGGCCGAGTGCCAGCGCCAATGCTCGATCACGATAGTACGGGAAAAACCAGTCGTAGCCGGGCTTCAGCGCCATGCCTGCGGCGGCCAGAAGTGCCTCATGGCCCGCGCAGGAGATTTGGAAGAAGACCTTCTGCTGCTTCTTCAACAGCAGCTCACGGTCGTCGGTGCGGCGCGACGTGTACATGGTGCGATACAGGCGGATGAGGTCTTCGCGCCCCAGCGGTCCGTCGGCGGTGCTCGCCGGTGTGCTCTCTTCCATGCGGACGGGCGCTGCCGTGCTCTCCCTTGTCGCCATGCCGTCCTCCGTGTCTCGACCGATTCCCTGCTGATTGTAAAGCGAAGCGCCGCAAGCGTGCAGCCGGGTGCCGGCGCCTGGACGCAGGTGGCACAACTACGGCTGCCGCATGCCATCCTTGACCTGACGCGCCAGCTTTTCAATTCGTTCTGCCTGCCGCACCACGTCGACCGACAACGTATTCTTGTCCGTTTCATCGACGCTGATCTTCAACTGCTGAGCCAACCGCAACAGCTTGTCGGCATCCTGCAGCAGCTTTTGCTGACGCTCATCCGCGGCCAGGTGCCGGCGTTCCGCTTCCATGGGTGCGGCAGCGCTGCCCTCGATCATGGGTTTTTGAGTCGATTGTGCCGTTGCTGCCATTGCACCGAAAACAGCAAAGGTCAGGACGGCACCTGCGCCACACCGACCGGGAAAAACGCGGACCCTCTGAACCATAGCCCTCACTTGCGACACCGAACCTGAACCACCGATGACAAGTCTACTGGCCCCGCATGCGGTCCTTCACCGACCGCGCAAGCTTCTCCATGTCCTGCAGAAGCCTGGCGTCCTCCGCCGTTGGGCTGCCATGCTCAGACACGCCGGCACGGTAGCGAGCGGCAAGAACGACCAGCCGATTGGCGTCATCCACCATACGCTTTTGCCGCTCCGTTTCGCGCGCGCGGTGAAAAGAATTTTCACGCCAAAGATCCTGCTCGCTCTCCGGCGTGACTCCATAGCCACCATAATTCGCCGACGTTGTGTTTGAGGTGGGTTGCGACGTGGTCGTGTGGACGCCGGTACCGCCCGAAGGCGGAGCGACAGGCGTATTTTTCTGGCCCCAGCCGAGGCACACGCCCAGACCGGCCGTGCTGCAAACCACAACCAACGTGAGAAGGCGCAGGGAAAAACCATGAACGGAACTCTTCTCTCGCTGCAAAGGCGTTCCCTCCTCTCACTGCTGTAGCGCTGGCTCACTGGCGTGTCGGTAAAGATCTCCGGCCCTTGCCCCAAGGGTGTGCATTGCGCCATGCTTGGCAGAGTCTTCGCGTTACCCTCATCCTACGGCACGCGAACACCTGGAGCACCATGAAGCTAATTTCTCCGCATGTTTTCCACGCCCTGGCGTCGTCGATCGCTTTGCCCGATGAGGACACGTTCCACAACCTGGGCCACCAGTGGCACAACGACATCGTGGAATTCGTGCGTCACGATCTGCCGAAGCTGCTGATCATCCTTCTGCTCGGCTTCGCGCTCATGCGCAGTGTCTCGTTTGCTGTCAAACGCATGCGACGTTTGGCGGACAGCCTGGCCACCGGCGATAACCGTCGCGCATCGCAACTGCGCACGCTGGCGGCCATTCTGCGCGCCACGGCTTACGGCATCATTGCCTTTCTTGTACTGCTGCAGGTGCTGCCGCTGTTCAACATCGACCTGAAACCGCTGCTGGCAAGCGCCGGTGTGGTTGGCCTGGGCATCTCTTTCGGTGCGCAATCGCTTTTTAAAGACATGCTGAACGGTCTCTTCATTCTGGTGGAAGACCAGTTCAACGTGGGGGACGTGGTGAAGGTCGCCGGCCTGACCGGAACCGTGGAAGACCTGACCCTGCGCTCGACGACCCTGCGCGACGGTGACGGCACCCTGTACTTCGTTCCAAACTCACAGATAGCCACTGTCTCCAACCTATCGCGTGAGTGGTCGGTCGCGTCGCTCGCCTTCTCGGTCGACGCTGCCGCCGACCCCGATCGCGTGATGGCACTGCTGCAAGCGGTCGCAACTGAAGTCCGACAGGACCCGGCGTTCGCCAACGTGGTACTGGGTGGCCCGGATGTGCTCGGCCTGGACCGTCTAACCGGACGGGAGGCCATTTACCCCGTGAACCTGAAGGTGCGCGCCAACCAGAAAGACGGCATTCTGCGCGAACTGCGCAAGCGCCTGCTGCTGCGCTTTGAAAAAGAAGGCATCGCTCTGGGCGTGCCCACAAGCACTGTTGTGATGGAAAAAGCGGCCGACCCAACTGCGCCACCACCGCAGCCAAGTGCGATTCCGGCCGCTTAGGATATCTTCTCTTCCGGTTCAGAAGGAAAGTCGGCCCTTCGGTCGATCTCGTCGCGTGCCACGACAAAGCGAGAAAAGGCTTTCGCCTCCTGCGTGCGTCTCACGACCTTCTCCGAAACGAGCAAGGCTTCGCGTCCATCGTTGATTCCAGCAAAATCCGTCCGGCACCAGGCCCACATGCTCGATGAAACGCATCGTCGATCGCCCTCCGCCCAGAGCATAAGAGAACAAGAACGGCGCTGGCCCACGGATAATGCGTTATCCCCGACGAGAAGTGCTACAGCATCTCCTGCAGGACGACCATTAGATCTTCGGCGGTGTGTACGGGGGGATGGCAGGTGTTGCCCACGCACACCAGCGCCATCGCCTTTCCGGGTTCCGTCGGCGGTAAATGAGGCAACGTCTGCTGCAGGGCGGGTGGCATGTGGGCGAGCTGTCCGGGCCGCACCCGCAGCACGGTCTTGTTTACCGCATAGCGCGCAAGTGCCACCAGTTCCAACTCGTCCACGGCGGGCTCATCGCCCATGAGAACAACCTGCACCGCGGGCCGCACCAGACGTCCCAACGCCAGGGCAAACGTCGCGGCGTACAGGCCGAAATGCTCGACCACGCCGGCAAAACACTCCAGCGTGCGCTGGGCCGCGATGCGGAAAGGGGCGTGGTCGGTCAACGCGTGCAGACGCAGCAGCAGCGCAGCCGCTGCAGGATTCCCGGCCGGCGTGGGAGAATCCTGCAGCGGCTTGCGGCGGGCCACCAGCACACCAAGGGCATTCTCCGAGATGGAGAGGGGCGTATCGAAAAATCCACCGTTCGCCATATCTTGAAAGTCGGACAGCAGCGTCTGCGCCATGGCTTCGGCGGCCTGGAAGTAGCCTGGATTTCCATTCACCTGCCACGCATCCAGCGCGGCTGTCGCCAGGAACACGTAGTCGTCCAGAACACCCGCAACCCGGCTCGCCGGCGCATCCCGATCGCCCCACGCAATTACATGCAGCACGCCGGCGCATGTTGCGTCCGTGGCAGGCACGAACGCCGATTCCAGCGCGCGGTCGACAGACTTGAGCGCAAACGCCGTCGCGCGCGGCAGTCGCAGCACACGGCCGGCGGTCAGGTACGCAGAGATCGCCATGCCGTTCCAACCGGTGTACATGGTCCTGTCCACGAACGTCGCCGGCCGTGCCCTGCGCGCGGCATACAGCTTTGCCCGCGCCGATTCCAGCAGCGCCGACGCCGACTCGACGGAGTTGCCGGTGCGCTCCGCGACCTGCGAGACGGTAAACGGCGTGAACAGCACATTGCGCGCGGGATCATGGTGCATATCGCCCACCGCGCCGATGTCGAAGTAAAGCTCCGCAATCGCAAGCTCGTCCCGGGTCAGCACGGCGGCGGCCTCGGCACGCGTCCACGTAAAGTAGTCCCCATCGTCGTCGAGCGAAAAGTCGGCGTCCTGCGAACTGTAAAATCCACCCTGCGCGCGGTCACTCAGCACGTCGTCCATCCACCGCATGATCTGCTTGGCCGCTTCGACACAGGCGGGATCGACAAACGTCTGGAAAGCGTGCACGTAGCTGCGCAACAGCTCCGAGTTGTCATAACTCATTTTTTCAAAGTGCGGCACCACCCAACGCTGGTCGACGGAGTAGCGATGGAAGCCACCCGCAAGCTGATCGAAGATGCCGCCACGAAACATGCTGTGCAGCGTCTTGAGTGCGGCTTCGGCGGCACGCTCACGGTTCGCTCCGCCACGGCTGGCGGCATCTGTCAGCATATCGAGCGCGGCAGGATGCGGAAACTTCGGCTGCGACCCGAACCCGCCATGCTGCGGGTCGAACTGCTGCAGCGCGCCCGCCACCAGCTTGTCGATAAGCGCCACACCGGCGCTGGAATGCTCCAGGTCGGTCGGTTCGCCGCTGAACGCCTCGTTGTGCTGCACGGCTTCCACGACCGACGCTGCGGTCTCTATCACGTCCGCGCGCTGGTCATGGAACGCATGCGCCATAGTGTGCAGGACCCGCGCGAAACTTGGCCGGCCCATCCGCTCTTCCGGCGGAAAATACGTGCCACCGAAGTAGGGTTTGCCGTCTGATGTCAAAAACGCCGTCAGCGGCCAGCCGCCCTGCCCGCTGATGGCCGCGACGGCCGCCTGGTAGCGGCTGTCCACGTCGGGCCGCTCGTCGCGATCGACTTTTACCGGCACAAAGAGTTCGTTGATGAGCGCGGCCGTTTCAGGGTTTTCATAGCTCTCGCGATCCATCACGTGGCACCAGTGGCACCACACCGCGCCGATGTCCAGCAGGATGGGCTTGTCTTCCGCGGCTGCCTTTTGAAACGCGGCGTCGCCCCACTCGTTCCACTGCACGGGCTGGTGCATGGCAGAGCGAAGATAGGCGGACGAACTGTTCTGGAGGGCGTTGCGTGCGGCGGAATCCATCGTTCCAGTTTAGAGGATTGCGAGCGACTTTCCGCTCCGACTGCTCCAACGCGGCAACACACAAGAAAAAGCCCCGCGCCTCAGCAGAGAGACACGGGGCCGTTACCGTTGCCGGATGAATCTACTGCGGTGTGGTTTGCGTTTGCGGCGACGCGCTGGTTGGCGGCGCAAGCGGGTCGTTGAAGGGCGGCAATGGGTCGGGTGTTGCGGTAAGCGGCTTAGGCGCGGCGGGTGCCTTAG
>CBAAAH010000103.1:0-9077 GCA_964658865.1 uncultured Granulicella sp. | reverse complement strand
TTCGCGTTTTGAGCACGGCAAGGGAACCAATCCGGAGGAACTGATCGCCGCGGCACACGCCGGCTGCTACAGCATGGCGCTTTCCGCGGAGCTGGAGAAGGCCGGCCACAAGGGCGACAACGTCAAGACCACCGCCACCCTGACGCTGGACTTTCTCGGTGGCGTGCCGACCGTCACCACCATCTCGCTGGTGACCGAGGCTGCCGTCCCCGGCATCGACGCAGAAACCTTCGCCACCATCGCCAGGGGTGCGAAGGAAAACTGTCCCATCTCGCGCCTGCTGAAAGCGGCCGAGATCACCCTGGATGCAAAGCTCGTTTAACCATGACCGCGGCACCGGAGAAGGCAACGGGGGCCACCTTCTCCGGCTGCGATCTTTGTGCGGTCGCAACTTAATGTTTGGTTGTCGGTCCTGTCTGCTACGGTATGTCGCATGGCCGACTTTCGGAATACCGTACTGCGCGCGCTGACCCCGGATATTTTAGACAGGCTGGAGTTGCAACCTGTACCGTTTGACGTCGGGCACGAAATCGAATTTCCCGGCAAGCGGATCACCCACCTGTATTTTGTGGAACGCGGCATGGCTTCGCTCACCACAACCTTCAAGGATGGCTCACAGGTTGAAGTCGGTATGTTCGGCTACGAGTCGATGATTGGAGTTTCGGCGCTGATGGGCACCCGGCAGAGCCTCAATCGGGTGTACACACAGATCGCGGGGGATGGCCAGCGGTGCACGCTTGCTTCCGGCCTGGCTGAGTTCAACCGAGGCGAGATCTTTCAGAAGTTGGCGCTTCGCTATGTGCAGGCGCAACTGGTGCAGGCCATGCAGTCTGCCGGCTGCAACGCCAAGCACGAGGTGGGGCAACGCCTGGCGCGGTGGCTCCTCATCTGTGCGGACAGGGTCCATAGCGACCAGTTTCTGCTGTCGCAGGAGTTTCTGGCGCACATGCTCGGCTCGCGGCGAACGACCGTGACCATGGCCGCACTCTCGCTGAAGGAGGCCGGCCTGATTGCCTATAAGCGCGGCCGCCTGCAGGTGGTTGATCGTGCCGGGCTCGAGAAACACGCGTGTGAGTGTTACGACGTGATTCGAAGCCACCTGGCCGACTACGAGCAGTTCGATTCAGGGATCGTCGCCTGAACCCTGGCAATGACCGCCGCACCGCGCCGGGAAGACTTATGCCTCACTGCGTTTTTTGTTGCGCGGCCGTACCTTGAACCAGATGGGCGAGCCGATAAACCGGAACTCCTCGCGGATCAGGTTCTGCAGGAACCGCTCGTAACTGAAGTGCAGTTTCACGTCGCGGTCGGTAAACAGGACGAACGTCGGCGGCGCGACCGCGGCCTGCGTCATGTAATAAATGCGCACGCGCCGGTTGTAGGGCACGCCCGCGCGTTCGAAGTCGATGCCGTCCAGAAACTTGTTCATGCGGCCGGTGCTGATGCGCTTGCGCCGTTCGCGCGCGACGAGCTGCACCTTCTTGAACACCTCGTCGATGTTGATGCCGTCTTTCGCGCTGATGAACAGCAGTGGCGCGTAATCCAGGTACTTCAGCGCGTGGCGCACCTGCTCGGTGTAGACCTTTTTGTCCGCCGGCATGGGCTTGGCTTCGTTGTCGTCCGCATCGCCGGCGCGGCGGGCGTTCTGCCGTTCCGTCGTCACGATGTCCCATTTGTTTACCACGATCACGACGCTGCGGCCGCTCTCATGCGCGTAGCCGCCGATGGTTGCGTCCAGACCGGTCACGCCCTCGGTCGCGTCGATCACCAGCAGCGCCACGTCGGCAGCTTCCAGGTGCTTGCGCGCCATAATGACAGACAGCTTTTCGGCCATCATGGTCGTCTTGCCCTTGCGCCGGATGCCCGCCGTATCCACAAAACGGAAGCTGTGGCCCTCGCGCTCCACGACTTCATCCACCGCATCGCGCGTGGTGCCGGCGATGGGCGAAACGATGGCGCGGCCCGTGCCGGTAAACGCGTTCAGTAGGGTAGACTTGCCCACGTTCGGCCTGCCGATGATGGCCACGCGCGTCTCGGTGCTGACGTGTTCGCCATGGGAACGCAGCTTGCGTTCGCGGGGCTTCTCCTCGCCATCCTCACCCTCGTAGACCTCTTCCAGATCGTCGGCTTCTTCGGGCTCCAGGTCGGGCAGCGCGGCGCTCACGGCGTCCAGCAGTTCGCCCACGCCCAGGCCGTGCTCCGCGCTGACGGCGAACACCTCACGGAAGCCGAGCGTGCGGAAGCTTTCGGCCTGCACCGCAATTTTTTCCGTGTCCATCTTATTCACGGCAAGGAACAGCGGTTTGCCAGAGCGCAGCAGCAGGCGCGCCAGTTCCAGGTCGGGCGCGGCAAGTTCCGTGCGGCCGTCCACCACCATCACGATGGCGCCGGCTTCTTCCAGGGCGATCTGCGCCTGGCGAAAGATTTCGCTCGGAATCAGGGCCTCGTCGTCCGGCACCACGCCACCCGTGTCCACGATGCGCAGCAGGCGTCCGTCCCAGTCCACCTCGCCGTAGATGCGGTCGCGGGTGATACCTGGCTCGTCGCCCACAATGGAGCGGCGCGACCCCGTCAGCCGGTTGAACAGCGTGGATTTCCCCACGTTCGGACGACCGCAAATCGCGAACAGCGGCGCGGCGATGCTGTCCGAGGGACGCGTTGCCTCTTCGATCAACGGTAGCATGTCGGCAAACGCATTGTCGTCTTCCGGGTCGCCCAAAGCGGAGGCGTGCATGTTCCGGCGCGGCGGCAAGACCTCTTCCGGCGCATCTTCCGACCCCATGCCGCGGCTGCCTCGCGCGGGACGGTTTTTCGGTTTCTTTTCTGCCGTCCCGTCTTCCTCGGCAGCGGCTAACGCCTTGCGGACGGTGGCTTTCCTGCGCTTTTCGGCGTCGTCGGCTTTCTTTTTCGCCGCCTCCCTGCCGGTGGTCTTCTTTCCTGCGGTCTTTTTTGCGGTTTTGCCTGCTTCCGGCTTTTCCGCCGGCGGTGGATTGCCGGTCACCCTCTCCGCTGGAGCTTCCGCGCGCGCGGCTTCCAGCGCCTCGCGCTCTTCGCGCGGCAGTGCCGCCGGTGCAAGCTGCGCACCCGTCACATTGCGGCCCTTGGCGCGCTCCGGCGACTGCGTGCGCACCTTCGCCTTCGAAAACGCCGTGGACTTCTTCGCCGAGGTCTGCTTGCGGCCCTTGGGCGAGGACTTGCCCATCGTGCTCGCCGATGCCTTCGCGCCCTTCGGCGTCGCGCCCTTGTGCGGCCGCGTCTGTGCCGACCGATGTTTCTTGCCAAGCCGTTTCTTGGGTGGTGCCATCATTCACCTGCTTCACTCTCAAGGGTAGCAGTGTGCGTATCGTCAAGTTGAAATTTGCGGGAGACTGCATGCACTTCGAGGGTTCTGGCCGCGTTGGGCTCAACGGCGGACGCTCAGATTTCGCGCTCAACGCGAAAACGAAAACGCTCCGAGTTACGAGCTCGGAGCGTTGCCGTCGAAGGGTGGTGAGTCTGTGCTTTCAATGCAGCCCGTAAGGGTTACTTGGAAGAACGGTCCCAAGATAGAAGTGCCGGGAGAACTGGTTCTCTATCTTGCGTACCTTGCACTCAAATACTGGTTGTTCTAAGCGGTCGTTGAGTTTCATGACAACCACTCCTCCTCGTCGTGCCCAGCGGCGGGGAGGAGTCTTACTGCGTTTGATGCTATGCGAAGCCTGTTGAACCTGTCATCGGCAAAATACGGCCGGATACGTGTTATTTCGAGGCTTTCTTTGTGACAGGTTTCTTCGCCGCGGGCTTTTTGCGTGCCACTGGCTGCGGGATGACGTTAGGCTTTGGCGCGGCTTTTTTTGCGGCGGTTTTCTCCGCGGCAGACTCTCTTGCCAGGGCTTTCTTCGCAGGCTTGTCTTCCGCAATGGCAATGGCGACTTTGGATGTAGTCTTGCGGCCCGTCTTGCCGCCCTGTTTCGGCTCTACCGGTTCGGCAATCGTGGCCTTTTTCGCTACGGCTTTCTTCGCCGAAACTTCCGGCTCCGCGGCAGCTTTCTTCGCCGGATTCTTCTTGCGTGTGGCCGTAATCGCCTTGTTGATCTCCGCGTTCAGGTCGTTCGCACTCATGGTCGTGGCGGATTTGCGCAGCCGCTCCAAGCCGTAATACTCACGTTTTTCCGGCATGAAGATGTGTACGACGAAATCCACGTAGTCCATCAGGATCCACTCGCCCTGGCGGCGGCCCTCGGTGGAATTGGCATAGATGCCGAAGTCGCGCTTGAGCCGGCCCTCAATCTCGTCGGCGATGGCGGCGTTCTGCCGCTCATTGGTGCCGTTGCAGATTAGAAAGTAGTCGGTCAGCGCGCTCTCGCTCGGGTCGAGCGCAAGGATGCGGATATCTTCGGCCTTGCGGCTATCGGCGGCGTCCACCGCGGCGGCAAGGAGCTGGTTGGTTTCGAGCGAGGGCATTGTTCTCCTGTACCCCGTTAGGATAGCGGGTTTGCGCGACAGGTTGCGGAGGATTCTGCGCTGGCTGCTTCTAATGCGACATTCTGTAACCAACGCTCCATGCGTGTTACGATGCTATGATGATTCATCGCCATCAGGGGAGATCATGTGCAAAGCTCGGTATTGTTGCAAGCCGCTTTGAACGGAGATCGAGTCCATCCAGCAGTGCCTCGAAGCGCGGAGGACATCGGGATCGCTGCGCTTGAAGCAAGCCGGGCGGGTGCTCAGTCCGTGCATGTTCATGCTTTCGAAGATGAGGGCCGGGAGACACTCGACGGAGCTGACTGTGCCAAAGTTCTGAAAGCGATTCGCCGCTTGTGTCCCACCACACCAGTGTCACTCACTACGTCGGCAACGATCGTAGCTGACCCAGCGCGACGGTTGAAGGTAATTGAAGCTTGGTCTGAATTGCCTGAGCTCGTGACGGCAAACCAGGGAGAGCCTGGAATCGTGGATCTATGCGAACTGCTGCTCTCGCGGGGAGTCGGCATCGAGGCTGGATTGTTGACTGTTGAAGACGCGCGGGCTTTTGTGCGTTCCGGTTTAGCCGATCGTTGTCGCCGCGTCCTCATTGAGCCGTTAGAGGAAGACGAAGACTTGGCACTTCAGCATGCAGCCATCATGGAAGATATTGTGGTATCCGCAAGCATCCAGCTTGAACAAGTGCACCACGGTTACGGCATGGCCTGTTGGAAGGTGAATCGACGCGCACTCGAACGAGGCCACGGCATCCGTACAGGATTGGAAGACATCACCTTTCTTCCGAATGGCCAGCTAGCAAAAAACAATGCTGAATTGGTCCGTGCGGCCCATTCCCTAATGCGAGCGACAAGGAATATGTAATGCCATTCGATCGGTAACGATCAACGTATCTCGCTCATTAGGATGCCTGCTTTTGCGGCATGATCAATGGATCGTCTGCGATAGGAGCAATGCGTCCGTGCCCGAGAACAACAGCAAAGGGGCGCCGATTCGGCGTCCCTTTGCTTCCGCACTTATGCTATGACTATGCGTGCACCGGTACCTTGTCCAGTTCCGCGACGCGCTTGGCCAGCAGCTCTTCCAGCTCTTCCAAGGCTTTTGAGAAGCCCTCGATGCCTTCCTTCAGCTTGTCGTGGGCCATGCGGTCCTCGGCGTGCATCTTCTCGAAGATCTCCTTGTTCATCTCGATCTTCTGGATGTCCATGGACTTCGCCTTGCTGACGTCCAGCTTCTTTTCGAGCGTGCCTTCCTTCGTGTTCAGCTCGTCCAGCAGCTTGGGCGCGATGGTCAGCAGGTCGCATCCCGCAAGCTCTTCGATCTCGCCGATGTTGCGGAACGACGCGCCCATGACCACGGTCTTGTAGTCGAACTTCTTGTAATAGTTGTAGATGGCGGTCACGGACTGCACGCCGGGATCTTCCGTGCCCTGGTAGTCCTTACCGGTGTCCTTCTTGTACCAGTCCAGAATGCGGCCGACGAACGGTGAAATCAGCGTCACCTTTGACTCTGCGCAGGCCACGGCCTGGTGCATGCCGAACAGCAGTGTCAGGTTGCAGTGGATGCCTTCGGTCTCCAGTTGCTCGGCAGCCTTGATGCCTTCCCAGGTGGAGGCGATCTTGATCAGCACGCGCTTGCGGTCGATGCCGGCAGCCTCATATTGCGCAATGATGTCGTGCGCCATCTCGATCGTCTTGTCCTTGTCGAACGACAGGCGGGCATCGACTTCGGTCGATACGCGGCCGGGAACGATGTCGAGAATCTTGCGGCCAAACGCAACGGCCAGCGTCTTGAACGCGGCGGCGGCAACGGCCTTGTCGTCGGAGTTGGCGCCGGCTTTTTCCTTGGCTTCCTTCAGCACGTCGTCGACAATGGAGCTGTAATCCGGCATCTGCGCGGCGGCCGTGATGAGCGACGGGTTGGTCGTCGCATCGGTCGGCTTAAACTTCTCCATGGACTTCATGTCGCCGGTATCGGCGACGACGGTCGTGAACTGCTTGAGCTGGTCCAGAAGTGTTGCCATCGGTAGATCTCCTCGGTCTTGCTGCAATTCGGTTGGCTTAATTTTAGCGCCCACAGCATTAGGATGCGCGCTGCGTCTTTCAGGGCCGGCGGGCTTATGGTTGCAGGCTTTCCACGGCCGGTGCGCTGGGCTGGCTGCGGTTGCCGGTCGCATCCTGCGCGCGCACGGTGTAGCGGTACGTGTGGCCGGGTGTGGCCGTGGTGTCGCGAAAGCTGGCGGTGGGAACGGGCGCTGGTGTCAGCAGTACGGCCGGCGTGGATCTGCCGGTGTCGGCGCGTTCCACCAGGTAGCCGACAAGGTCGGGCTCGGCATCCGCCTCCCACGACAGGTCGATCTCCGGTGTGGCATGCTCCAGTTGCACGGCGATGGCGACGAGGCCCGTAGGTACCGCCGGTGGAAAGGTATCGGCGGTGCGCGTGACCGTCACGCCGGCGGGTTCGCCGTGCGCGTCGGCAGGTGGCGTGCCGGGGATCGCAAGGCTGCGAAATACGCTGTACGTCACGGTTTGGCCGACCCTGGGCGCGGCGTCGATCGCACCGCCGGAGTCTCCCGCGACAGTCAGCGTGCGCCGTGTGTCTCCGGTTTCAGCCTCGATCTGCAGGTGCGTTCCCGGCTGCTGCGGCATGGCGCGCCAGGTAAGCTGGATCCCGCGGGCAACAGTCGCCGCGGCGAGTGCCTGCAAGGGCTCGGGCGCGGTACCCGCAACCGCAACGGCCTCGCGTGAATCGGCAGAGCTGCGGCCTTGGCCATTCAAAATATGCACGATATAGCGCAGGCGCGACGGCGGCCCCTGGCTCAAGTGCCGTGGCAGATCGTCACGCATGCGCACGGCTTCGCCCGGCAGGGCAGTCTGTGCGCGCAGTGCGGTGCACAAACTGCCCGGCCCGTCATAGCGGCAAAGCTCCGCCGTCAGCGTGCCGGCACCGTGCTTACCCGCCAGTGGCTGGCGATCGGTGGAAAGGGTGGGCACCGTAAAACCCAGGTCCACATGGTTGCCGATGCGTTGCGCCGTCAGGTTCCGCACGGCCTGCACCACGTGCAACGACGGAGGCCGCGGCAGACCGGTGCTGGCACAGCCGGAGAACAGCAGGGGCAAAAGGGCGAGGTGCAGCACGATCAAGGGGCTCGTCGCGCGTCGGCGGCAATTCTGCGGGCAACAACAGGGCAGAATGGTTTGCCGGCGGGGCGCTCGGGCACAGTCGCAGGTGCAGATTGCTTCCACCTGCTTAGGCTAGCACCGGCTCCTCCGTCCTAAATTGCGACATAATGGATGCCTTTTCAAAAAATGTGACAAATTGGCGTGAGAGGCAGGCGAATGATTGGTTCCGCACTCAATCTGATAAGCCAGAACGATTCGTGTATTCTTCGACGGCGTAAAAAGCTGTGTTCGCTGGCTGCACACGGTGACGGCCACGAGAAGCTCTGGAAAGAGGTCGAACATGGAAATGGAACAGAGAATTGAAGTGGTGCCGAACGAGCATATGCCTGCCAATGCTACCGCCACCAATGCCAACGCAGACGGCAGCCAGGCGAAGGTCGCCGGGGAGGCCGCGGAGGCCTTTATCTCCGAAAAGCGTCTTGGCGAACGCATCAAGGCACTGCGGCTGAAGAAGAGCATGGGCCTGGTGGAGCTGGGACGCCACACCGGCCTGTCCGCCAGCTTTCTATCGCAGCTTGAGACGGGCCGCGTCGTGCCCACGCTGCGCAACCTGGCGCGCATCGCCATCGTGTTTTCCAAGGACCTGAGCTACTTTTTCGAGCCGGAACCGAAAACCCTCTTCCGCGTGCATCGCAGCAATGAGCGCATGCGTCTGCCGCAGACCGGCACGGATGAGCCGTCCTACTTCTTTGAATCACTGGGCTACATGGTGCCGGACCGCCAGCTCGACCCCTACTACATCGAATTTTTGCCGGGGATCAAGCCGCGCCGCGCGCATCAGCACGTAGGTTGTGAATTTCTCTATGTGGTGGAAGGCTCCCTGGACGTGCAGCACGGCACCGCGACGTACCACATGGAAGTGGGTGACGCTGCATACTTTGACGCAAACACGCCGCACAGCTACATCTGCGCCGGCAGCACTCCCGCCAAAACATTGCTGGTCACGCTGCAGCAGAACGGCTCCGGCGTCTTGCAGGGGAATGGTGCGGCAAATCGTCTTAAAGTCAGCGGTACCACCACCGTGGCACAGCCCGGCAGCGGTAATCCCGAGGCGGTAACGACACCGGCGACGACCGCGGCACCGGCTGGTTTGGCGCCACGAACGAAGCTGGCGACCATGCAGCGCGCCTCGTAAGGATGCGAAGTTGGCGCAGCCGAACCTGATGAGGGGTTCGGTTTTGCGCTTCCTCTTGAGTTCAGGCGCCGGGTCCGTCGAAAAAAAACCGCTCCACGGCCAGCCAGTCAGCCATGCGTGTCCAGCCGAGCGCTTCCGCATCGACCGTGCGGTTATGCGTTGCGGAGTACAGCAGGCCCTTGCCGCTGAAGGCGCGAAGCTGGCGCGGGTTGTCATCGATTAGGTAGTCCGCCAGCACAATGGACTTGGTGCCGCAGAAGACGTAGTGCGACGGCTGAATGAACGGGAAATGCCGCTGC
>CBAAAH010000102.1:0-9150 GCA_964658865.1 uncultured Granulicella sp. | reverse complement strand
CAGGTGGTGTTCACGCGCCCCCTGCAGCAACATATCCGTCCCGCTGAAGTCGAACTGCCCCTCACGTGGCTCCAGCGTCTCCCAGTAGACCGGGGCTTCCACGGTATTGGCGTGCATCGCCTCCAGCACCGGCCAGGCCTCCGGCAGCGACGACGCAAACGATGACGAATTGTTGATCTGGCCGCCCAGCATCAGAAAGGGCGCGCCATCGACCAGCAACGCCGGGTGCGCCCCGCTGCGATCGATTTTGGGCAGGGGATTGCCTTGAGCGACAACGAATCTGGCAGAGAAGAGGAAGACGGTCGCCAGCAGCAGCGGCAGGATTGGGCGCGGAAGGAAAGGTCGGTCGAACACGGCAATCAGCCTAGCACCCCAGCGCAACACTTCCGCAGGTGCAACACGGCAGAAAGGTTAAGGGGAACGGTATCGTACCTCACGATACCTTTCTTTAAATCGATCATAAAAAAAGACTTGATGGAATTCACGTAAGGCGCACCGTAGCGCACCTTGCATGTTGTTCCTTGTGTCACGTTTAGTGCACAGGGTCAGAGGAACGCCTACTTTCTTGTTCGGCAAAAGAGGTAGGGACGCACCCGACAGGGAGAACGGTGTGAACGTGCAGCGGAAAAATGGACCCTTTCAGTGCAGGTCCAGCAGGAACAAAATGGGACGTCTTCGGTATCTGTCCATGGTCACCGGTCTGCTGTGTTCCACGGTACTGCCTGGCCAGCAAACGCTGCAACGGGGTGAGGCCACGGTCGTTGTGGAACCCTACGCGCCGAATATCGTGCGTGTGACACTCAGTCTGCGCCACGAAGACGCGATTGCCGCACCCGGCCCGGGCATCCTGGCGCACCTGTCCGCTACCGGCTGGACGAACGGGAATGGTGCGCAGGGTGACACCATGACCTCGGACCAGCTTCAGGTCAGCGTCAGCCCGCAAGGCCCCAAGTGGACGCCGACCGGCACCCAGGCCGATATTTCAAAATTCTTTGGGGGCAGCACGCCGCATGTCGGCCTGCGCATCCAAACCGCCGACGGCAAGCCACTGGTCGAGATGCAGGGCTGGCAGATGGCTGTGCCCAACTATAAGGATGGGACGGCATGGCTCAACAACGACCGCCGCCCCGGCGATCCGCCATTCTATACCGTCGGTGCCAATTTCAGCGCCGCGTCCGACGAGCACGACTACGGCATGGGCCAGAACCAGGAAGGCTACCTCGACCGCCGAGGCCATGTCCTCCGCTGCGCCCACGACTACAACGCTCCCGCCGGCCAAAGCGTCTGCGTGCCGTTTCTCGTCACCAATAAAGGCTACGGCCTGCTGTGGGACAATCCCTCCCGCACCACCGCCAGCTTCGGCTTCAACGGCCAGAACAGCTTCCTGAGCGAGGTCGGCCAGCGTGTCAGCTTCTTCGTGATCGCGGGTGATTACGACGCACAGTATCGCGGCTTTCGACTACTGACCGGCGACACGCCCATGCCGCCCAAGTCCGCGTTCGGCTACCTGCAGAGCAAGCAGCGCTATGCCACCCAGCAGGAGGTGATGGACGTCGCACACGGCTACCGCGAGCGCCACCTGCCTATCGACGACATCGTGATCGACTGGTTTACCTACACCCACATGGGGCAGATGGACATGGACCCCGCCAAGTGGCCCGATCCCACGGCCATGAACGCCGAGTTGCACAAGCTGCACCTGCACAGCATGATCAGCGTGTGGCCGCGCTTCGTGCCGGAGTCGCGCTACTACGACACCGTACTGAAAAACGGCTGGTTCGAGCATTTGGCGGACGGTACCCCGACCAACGGCCTGCCCTACGATCGCGCCGGTTCCGACATCGACACCACCAACCCCGATGCGGCCAAGTGGTACTGGAATATCGTCAAGCAGAACTACGTCGTTAAGGGCTTCGACGCGTTCTGGGCCGACGAAACCGAGCCGGACATTCCGCCAAACGGCAGCTACTTCCACATCGGGCCGGGCACGCAGTTCTTCAATGTGTACCCGCTCTTCCAGACCGGTGCGTTCTATCGCGGCATGCGGCAGGATACGAAAGAACGCGCCCTGATCCTGGCGCGCGACAGCTATCTCGGCGCGCAACACAATGGTGCCATCTTCTGGTCCAGCGACATCTCGCCGACGTGGGACGTGCTGAAGCGGCAGGTACCCACCGGCATCAACTTCGTCGCCAGCGGCATGCCCTATTGGTCGACCGACATCGGCGGATGGCAGTTCCTGCCCGGCAACCACAAGCCAGGACACGCACCGCTGCTCGACCCCAGCGACGCGCGCGACAACGTGGGCGGCTACGACGATTACCCCGAGCTGTATACCCGCTGGTTTCAGTACGGCGCCTTCCAGCCGAACTTCCGCTCGCACGGTTCACGCAACCACAACGAGGTGTGGAGCTACGGCAAGCAGGCCCAACCCATTCTGGAGAAGTACCTGCGTCTGCGCTACCAGCTCATGCCGTATCTGTACTCGCTCGGCTGGCAGGCAAACCAGACCGGCGCGCCGTTCATGCGAGGGCTCTTCCTCGACTTCGGTGCTGACCCCAACGTGGCCAACCTGGGCGATGAGTACATGTTCGGACCGGCCTTCCTCGTCGCCCCCGTTACGGAACAGGGTGCGACCTCGCGCTCCGTCTACCTGCCGGCCGGTACCGACTGGTACAACTTCTGGACGAACGAGCGGGTACACGGCGGCCAGCGCATCACCGTTGCCGCGCCCATCGACACCATTCCCGTGTTCGTTCGTGCCGGGTCCATCGTTCCCATGGGCTCCCCGGTAGAGAGTACCGTGGACAAACAGACCATTGCAGAAGTTCGCGTCTACCCCGGTGCCGACGGCCACTTCACCCTCTATGACGACGACGGCACCACCTATGCCTACGAGCATGGTGCCTTCCACACCACCGAGCTGCAGTGGAACGATGCGAATGGCAAGCTGACCCACACCGGCACGGCAGCCTGGCACGGCGCCGACAGCACCATCGTCAAGGTCGTGCATCCCTAACCGATAACGTTCGGTGACACGCGCGTGGCGCAAGGCGGCAACATCGGCCTTTGCTACGCGCATTGTCGCGTCTGGCATAGCGGTTTCGCGGAAGGGTGTGTTTCAACGAAGGGAGCGTCGTCTGTCCGCAATGTCACGAAAGTCGAGACGATTTGCTGTTCGCTATCGGCATGCCTGTATTTCCTTTCGCGTGCCGGGCAGCATCGGGAGGTATGTTACCTCTGTTGGGATTTGTTTAAAGTCAATAAAATGAAAGAGTTAAGTGTATTGTGCCAGCGTGTTACGGTATGTGACCTTGCCAGCCGTACAACGCCGTCCGTCTAGTGGGTCTGCCAGCGGAAGCCCTGGTCATTCGTTTGTGAAAGAGGCCCAGGTCATACAAGCGAGAAATTTGACGGCACAGACGCCGCATCCATCGCTTCCTGGCGGCATTTGAGCAGAACGCAGTATTTTGAGGAGTAGACGCAATGAAGAAGAAGTCCACTTGGAAGCGCCGCCCACAGCGCTCCTGCATGCAGGCCGTTATGGGCCTTGTGCTGACCGCTGGCTGTGCGAGCACGATGCCTGGCCAGACCACCTCTAACCTGTCCGGTACCGTGCAGGATACGACCGGTGCCATCATTCCCGGTGCGCAGATTACGCTGACCAACGTCGCCTCGCACGATGTGCGGAAGCTCAAAAGCAATGGCTCCGGCTACTTCAGCTTTGCTGGCATTATTCCGGGCACCTATACCGTCGACATCGCCGCACCCGGCTTCCGTGGTTTCCGCCAGGAAGGCGTCGCGATCAACCCGGGCGATACCCGCTCGCTCGATGGCGTGAAGCTCGAAGTCGGTACCGGCAACGAGAGCGTCACCGTTTCCAGCAGTGCCGAAGCCGTCGCGCCCGAGGATTCGGCGGAGCGTTCGGCCTTGCTCAACACCCATGACATCGAGCGTCTGCCGCTCGTCAGCCGTAACACGTCCGAGCTGCTCAAGATCCTGCCCGGTGTCACCACTACGGCCAACGGCGCAAAGAATGGTACCGGTTTCGACTTTACCGATACCGGCTCTTCGGGGTCGACGGTCGGCGAAGGCCTCAACACGAACGGCGCACCCTATCGTGGCGGTACGGCCTACCTGCTCGATGGCGCGAGCATCATCGACCCCGGCTGTGCCTGCTGGTCCATTGCCACGGTCAACCCCGACATGACGCAGGAGGTCAAGGTTCAGACCAGCAACTTCGGCGCGGACGCGGCGCAGGGGCCGGTCGTCATCAACGTCATCAGCCGTTCCGGCTCGGCGGATTTCCACGGTCAGGTGTACCTGTATGCGCGTAATTCCGTGCTGAACGCCAACACCTGGCAAGACAAGAACAACGGCGTCGCCCGTCCGGACGCGTCGTACTACTACCCCGGCATGAGCGTCGGCGGACCGATCCTGATTCCGCATACCAACTTCAACAAGAGCCGCAAGCTGCTGTTCTGGGCCGGCTTTGAAGCCTTCCGTCAGACGCTGCCCGCGTCGTCCGCGCTGACCAGCTACGTGCCCACCGCGGCCATGCGCGCCGGCAACTTCAGCCTGACGGATCCGGCAAACGCGGCACTGTGCGCCAAGAGCACCGGCAACGACTTCTGCTCCACGCTGACCGGCGGTTTTGCGCCCGATGGTACGCCGCTCACCGGCACGCAGATTCCCACGCAGTTCCTCGACCCCGGCGCGCTCGCCCTACTCAAGCTGTTTCCCGCGGCCAACACCAACCCGAGCAGCAACGCCAGCGGATATAACTACTTCCTGCAGCCGACAAACCAGCACAATGGTTACATCTACCGTGGCCGTGTCGACTACAACATCAGCGATAAGAATAAGGTGTTCGTCAGCTATCAGTACGGTAGCGACTCGGAAACCTCTGTCGCGCACATTTATTACACTCCTAGCGACGCCGTGGCGTACCCAGGTGGACCGCTTATCAGCCCCGTGCACTCGCACGTGCTGAGCGGTAGCTTCATCCATGTCTTTAACGGCGCGACAACCAACGAACTGCGCATCGCGGAGGGATGGCTCGACAACCCCTACAGTGCGTCGAACTTAAGCGCAATGTTAAAGACGACGCTGGCCTATCCTTACGCGACGCCTTACAATACGGCGTCCTCGCTGGTGCCGGCCATTTACTCCGCCGGCGACCGCACCCTCCCCGATATCTCACAGCCCGATCTCTTCCAGCAGAACGGCACCTATAACTCCATTAAGAAATCGCCCTCGGTTACCGACGATTTTACCGCCGTCTATAAGACCCACACCTTTAAGGTGGGTGGTTACTGGAGCCGTGCCGGCAATAAGCAGGGCACCTATGGCTATGCCAACGGCGCGCTCTCCTATGGCAGCGGCGTCAAGACCGACCAGATTACCGGCCAGAACATCGGCACGGCCAATCCGCTGGCGAACTTCCTGATGGGCATCACCAGCGGATTTAGCCAGGCCAGTAACAATCCCGTGAACGACATGTACTACAACACGGCCGCGGGCTATGTGCTGGATAACTGGAAGATCAAGCCGCAACTTACCCTGAACCTGGGCGTACGCGTGGAGCATATCGGTCGTTGGCAGGATGCAACCGGAACCGGTCTCGCCGTGTGGGAACCCTCGCGTTATGCTGCGGATGTCACCGCCGGCAAGACTTACCCCGGCGTGTACTGGCATGGCATCGATGGGTCCGTACCCAACGGTGGGTCGCCGGTGCAGACGCTTTTTCCGGAGCCGCGTCTCGGCCTCGCGTATGACGTCTTTAAAACCGGGAAAACCGTGGTGCGCGGTGGGTGGGCGCAGTATCGGTGGAACGACCAGTACAATGACTTTGCCGGTCCGCTAACCACATCGCAAGGTGTGCGCACCTTCAATTCCAACAGTGGGCAGGCCATTACGCTGAGCCAGATCGGTGCACTCGCCACCAATGCAGCGGCGCTCAGCGCTCTGCCCTCCAGCGTGTATGTGACCGACCAGCAGGACGATAAAGTTGGCCTCACCACGGCGTATAACCTGACCATTTCTCAACGCCTGCCGAAGAGTATGTTACTTGAGGTCGCATATGTCGGGAATAAGTCGAGTAACATCCTGCTCGGCGGTCAAAGCAACGGCTCCGGCGTGGGTGGCGCGAACATCGTCAACCAGAACAAGATTCCCCTGGGTGGCCTGTTCCAGCGCGATCCGGTGACGGGTGCGGCAGCTCCGGCCGATCCGGAGAACGTGCCCAATATCGCGGACTACTACCCCTATTACAAGGGCTACGGCACCAACGCGGTCTCGGTCAATACGCACTCCGGTTACTCCAATTACAACGGTGCGCAGTTCAGCCTCATTCGCCAAGTTGGCCGCGAGACGTTCAACGTGAACTACACCTACAGTAAGGCGCTCGGCATCGTGGGCAGCACGCTCGATGCGTTCAACGTCGGGAACAACTACGGCGTTCTGAACATCGATCGTCCGCATGTGGTGAACACGTCCTACGCATTCGATCTTGGTTCGCCGGTGCGCAACAAGTTCGCCGGAGCGGCAGTGAATGGATGGACGATTTCAGGCATCACCACCTGGCAGGCCGGTGGCAACATGCAGGCCAACGTTTCCCAGAACCTGAACCTGACCATCTTCAACAGCACGCTGAATCACTACATCACGTCCAACACCTACTACGGCACGCCGGTGCAGTCGATTCAGCCGGTCGCAACCTGCAATCCGAACTCCGGTCTGGCCACCTACCAGCACATCAACCTGAATTGCATCACTGCTCCGGCCGTCGGCCAGGTGGGTCCGCGCCAGTTGCCGTACCTCAGCCTGCCCGCGTACTTCGACTCGGACCTCGGCTTGTTCAAAACCTTTCACCTTCGCGAGCACAATGCGGTCGAGCTTCGTGGACAGGCCTTGAACTTTCTGAACCATCCACTGCCGGGTTATAGCGGAAGCAGTCTGGTGCAGCCGCGCCTGGTCACCACCAACAACAGCACTTTTACCTCACAGGTCTCCAACACGGGCCGTGGCGTGACGGACGCAAAGTATACGCAGCGCACCCTGTTGCTCGCGGTAAAGTACACCTTCTAACCGCAGTCGCAACGGGAAAAATGAACGGGAGCACGCAATCGCGTGCTTCCGTTCATTTTGTATCGGTGTCTTTGTAGATCAACGGTTCTATCGAAATGGAGCGGCTTCAGCCGCCAGGACGATACTCGCGGCGGCTAAAGCACTAAAACAGGGACAATGAAAACTATAAGTGGGTATGCGCTGATTACCAGCTATACGCCGCGACCACCTCGGGCCGGCCTGGCTTGAAGTCGTGGATGCGGACGTGCAGGACCAGTTGCAGGTTCTTTCCCTGCCATCTCTCCCCAAACACTTTGTCCAACTCTGCAAGAAGGGTGGGTATGGTAATGAACTCCGCTGCGGCTTCCGTCCCGTACTGACCCATGCCCGCAACGCTCAGCACCGGTGCATCCGTCCCCTGCTGCAGCGTCCGCGTCAGGATCGCGTAGTCCTCGGTGTCGTGCGAATCGAGCGATGCGTGCAGTTCCCACTTGCGGCCGGGCTTCTGCGCGTCGTCGATCTCATTGTGCCCGGTCAGGTGGAAGCGCAGATTCTTCGTCATCTCCATGCTGGTTGGGTTGTTGTATCCGCCCACCAGGATGGTCGGGCTGCCCCGCAGTTCAGCGAACGAAATATCGTTGGGAAAACGCTCTTCAAAGTGCTGGTCGTGGCGCGCCAGCACCGATACTATATCTGCAACGGCAGCCACGTCGCCCAGTGCAACAAAGCTGTTTTCCGCCGGTGTAAAGCTGTCGCCATGCAGCGTCGCAAGCTCCTGTGATGGGGGAAACACTTCCAGCCCCTGTGTGCGTCTTTTCTGCGCCGCGGCGAACCGGTCGGCCACAGGTTCGGTCAGCCGATACACCGCGTTGCTGCCCATGGCAATCAGGACCGGCCGGCGCACATCGATCCACGGCCCCCAGAACTGACGCTGCACGCGTTCTGCTGAAGGCACATGGGTCACGGCCAGGTACGTCCCCCCGGCTGCAAGGGCAGCGGTCGTCGCCGCAAGCGCAATCCATCGCTTCCACGATCTGCGCGCGGTGGGGAAAGTTTCCACACCAACCGTCAAGGCCGTTCCCGGTTTTGCATGTGCTGATTCTGTGACGGGTTCTGCCGCGTACGGAGTTCCTGCCACTGCCGGCGCAGCCATCGGCTCCGGCGTTTCCACCGAAACGGCCACAGCGGTGGGCAGCACCGGCGCCCCCACACGATCGCGCACGTGGAACAGCGCGCGGTACGATCCTGATGGAATCTCAATGTGCAGATCGCCCGGATTGCCCTGGTAATACTGCGCCAGCCGCTTGCGCACCTCGGCCGCGCGAATGCGTACCACGGGGTCTTCCCCGGTTTCGTAATCGGGCGCGCGGTGAAAGACCTCGTGGCCGATTACGCGTTCGCGCAGCAGATGATCTTCGCCGGAAAGCGAGTACTTCACCACGTACCGCAGAAAGCTGCTGCACTGCAGGGAGTTACGAAACTGCGGGCTGGCCAGCACGGCAATCAGCACCGTTTCGACATCCCGTGCGGCAGGAGCATTGAGGACGTTCGTCTCAGCCCGCACACCTGCTGAACTCATTCGTGAATCCCCCCGCAGCCGGTATGGTACGTGTGCAAAAGAAGGCTTGTCCACATTGCCTGCGCCGAGCCTCCGCGCTTCGGCGGCAGGGGCGATGTTCCTTTTTCGAACGCGCGGCAAGTTCAGCATTGCAACGCGGACCAGTTCTGTCGTATTTTCAAGGCAGCACAAAATCTGAGGCTCTCCTGAAGGGGAGACGTCCGCGCTCACCGGTTTTGAGCGCACCTCTCCGCACTGAGAGCGAGCCCGCTCGCTGCAAGCAAACAGGGTTTTACCCGCATGCGCCCATCTTCGCGCACGAGCGGCACCACGCCCGAAAGGTCACGATCCACATGAAGCACCGCCCCGCCCTGCTCGTCACCATGCTGTTCAGCGCAACCACCCTGCTCCGCACTGCGGCTCTCCACGCCGCTCCCGCACCCGACAAAGCCTGCCAGGTCGACACCGCGCAACCTGCGATCACCGTTCCCGTGCAGGTGCGCGATGCCGCCGGTGCCCTGGTT
>CBAAAH010000101.1:0-9163 GCA_964658865.1 uncultured Granulicella sp. | reverse complement strand
CGAATTGAAGATCCTTTTCACGCGCGACCGACCCATTGCCGACCCAGCCGAATACTGCACTGGTAGAACTGGACAAGCGGGAGGTCAATACCAGGGAAGTGGAGAGCAGCACGGATGGATCCCAACCGCCCGAGCTAACTCCCGCACTCCCGGTCGGCAAACTAAGATTGACTCCTGTTGCAAAATGAAACTTTCCGAGTGACGGCAGATGCACTTTCGTGCCGATTCCGCTATCGGCTCCCTGGACCTTGTTTATCGACGAAGATCGTAGCAAGTTCGGTGGGGTCGCACGCAGCTCAATGCCTTTACCAATGCCTGCGCGGATCAGGATTTCAATCCCGTCCATCGTCTTCACGCCCTGGCCAGTCGACAAGCCCAGACCGGTTTCAACCATGCCTCTATGCGCAGGGACGATGTTGGGACTGGTGCCCACGGAGGGCCGGTCCGTACTGAAGAAGTTTTCGGGAGCTTCCTGCGCAAAGCAGCGAGAACCCCATCCAAGTAACAGTGGAAAGAGAACGGATACTTTATTCACAAGAACCCTATCGGCGTCAGTAAACGGGACGCCTAGTATCTTTACTGTCCGAAAACGAAACGGAACCGCGACACTTTCTTTGAGGGCTGCGAATGCAGAGTAAGGAGAGAGACACGGATGCGAGGGTACGATATGAGTCTGCTTTTTTGCGCGATGGAACTTCTTTGCCCTGGTTGTGTTGTCGATCGGATTCGGTTAAACTTTAGCTGTGCAAGATTTATTCATAGGGATGAGTTGTTGTCGCTAGTGGATTGAGCCTTGCCGTGGCGATCGCGCGTTCTGCGTTGGATCCCCTTTTTTTCCCTTTTCTGAATTCATGCGGTGTAGGTACAGGGATGATGCGTCCTTTTTTTTGTTGTTGCTGTTGTTGAAGTCGCCGCTGTGTTGGCAGGCGCGTGCGCTTATGCGTGTACTTCAACGGTTGCAACTGCATTGAAAGGATTTGGTCTCGCATGGCTTTGCCTCGCCGTTCCCTGTTGGTTTCTGCGTTGTTGGTTTCTTCTGGAGTGGTGTCGCCAGCGGCAGGTATGGCACAGGTGGTGGGCAGTACGCTTGCCGGGCACGTGGAGGATGCGCAGGGCGCGGCTGTGGCCGGGGCTACTGTCGTTGTGCGGAACGAGGAGACGGGCACGGAGCGGCGGTTGCGGACCGATGCGGCGGGGCGGTATGCGGCGCCCTCCATTGCGGTGGGGCGCTATGTCGTAACGGTGCAGGCGGAAGGGTTTGCCCCCGAGCGGCGGGCGGGCGTGGAGCTTTCCGTCGGGCAGGCCGTGGCGCTGGATGTGCGATTAAGGCCGGCGGGCGACGCGCAGCAGGTGACCGTGACGGATAGCGCGCCGACGGTCAACCTGTCGAACGAGCAGGAGAGTGGGCAGGTGACGGAGCGGCAGGTGAAGGACCTGCCGCTCAATGGCCGAAGTTACGACCAACTCATCACGCTGAACCCGGCGACGGTGAATACCACGGCGCAGCGGTCGGGGTCGGTGGGCACTTCAAACAGTTCCGTCGGAAATATGTTCAGCGTGAGTGGGCGGCGGCCGCAGGACAACCTGTACTTACTGAATGGCGTGGAATATACCGGGGCTTCGCTGATCAATGTCACACCCGGTGGAACGAGCGGGCAGTTGCTAGGCGTGGAAGCGGTGCGTGAGTTCAACGTGGTTTCGGACACGTATGGCGCGATGTACGGCAAGCGGCAGGGCGCGCAGATTTCCATCGTGACGTCGAGCGGAACGAACGCGGTGCATGGGTCGGTGTACGAGTTTCTTCGCAACAGCGCACTGGATACGCGCAACTACTTCGACCAGGCGAAAAAGCCGAATTTTCAACGCAACGACTTTGGGGCGGCACTGGGTGGGCCGCTGCGGCACGACAGGGTTTTCCTCTTCGGCAACTATGAAAAGTACACACAGAACCTGGGGCTGAGCGACGTGACGCTGGTGCCGAATGCGGCCTCGCGCGCAGCGGCCGTGGCGGCGGTGCGACCGTACCTGAACCTGTGGCCGGTGGCGAACGGGCCTGACCTGGGAAGCGGCATTGCGATTGCGTATTCGACGCCGGTGCAACATATTCGCGAGGACTTTGGAACGTCACGGTTCGATACGAATCTATCCGCAAACGACTTACTGTTCGCGGTGTATACCGTCGACGATTCGACGGCGCATACGCCGACGCAGAACCCCTACTCCACCATCGACGAGGCGCTGCGGGAACAGGTGGCGAGCGTGCAGGAGCAGCACGTGGTGTCGCCGCGGCTGCTGAACACGGCGCGGTTCGGGTATAGCCGCGCGAGCTTTGCGTTTATGGGCGGCGTGCCGGCGGATGTGGCGGCGGCGACCGGGACGTTTGTGCCGGGCAAGCCGGTGGGCGCGGTAGTGATCGCGGGATCGACGGCGTCGAACGGGTCGTCGCAGGTGACGGGCGCGGGCGTGAACGTGGGATCGAACAACCAGATTGCACGCAACCTGTTTACGCTGGACGACCACATCTTTTACACCGTGGGCAGCCACACGCTGGAGGCGGGCGGTTGGCTGCAGCGGCTGCAGAGCAACGACAACCTGGCGCAGAACCAGTATGGGCAGGCGAGCTTTGCGTCGCTGGCGACGTTTCTTACCGGCACGATCAAGACGTATACCGTGGTGCCGCAGCCGACGGCGCTGGGATGGCGCTCGTGGTTCGGCGCGGGCTATGTGCAGGACACGTGGAAGCCGACGCCCCGCTTGGAGTTCGTAGGCGGCGTGCGCTTCGAAAGCAGTAACGGCTTCAACGAGGCGCAGGGGCGCGCGGGTGTGTACAGCTTTACGAACGGCGTGATCAACAGCACGCCGACGGTGGGCAGCAACGGTCTGCCGACGAATCGCGCGAAGTTTTTGCCGGAGCCGCGGGTGGGGCTGGCGTGGAACGTGTTCGGCAATGGCAGAACGGCGGTGCGCGCGGGATTTGGGCTGCACCATAGCTTGCTGGACAACCTGGATTACCGGCTGGACCAGGCCGCGCCGTTCAACACGACGGTGACGTACAGCGGGACCAATATTGCGCAACCGACGGCGGGAGCGGCAGGGTTGATTTCACCGTCGAACGTGCAGACGGACCTTCGGACGCCTGCGGTGGAGGCGTATACGCTGCGGGTCGAACAGCAGATCTCGGCAAACACGTCGCTGACCGTGGGGTACATCGGCTCGCATGGGTACGACCAGATTTTGAGCGAAGACCAGAACGAACCGGCGTCAATCGTGTGCCAAAATAACTGCCCCGCAGGCGTGGCGAACGGGACGATTTACTACCCCAACACGGTGAAGGCAAACCCCGCGGTGGCGAACACGACGTCGTGGGTGTCGCAGGGTAAGAGCAATTACAGCGGGCTGGTGGTGGATGTGCGGCGCACGCTGAGCCGCGGTCTGCAGATACGCGGCGTGTACACGTGGAGCAAGAACCTGGACAACGGGTCTGCCTGGAACACGAGCGTGAGTGCGAACACGCCGGCGTTTGTGTCGTATCCGGGGAACTCCGCGCTGGATTATGGGCCGGCGGCGATGGATGTGCGGCACCTGTTTGCGCTGAACGGGACGTATGAACTGCCGGTGGGCACGGGGCATGCGTTTGCCCCAGCAAACAAAGCCGCGCAAGTAGCGACGGGTGGATGGAGTGTGAGCACGATCGTGACAGTGCAGAGCGGGCTGCCGTTTTCGCCGCAGCTTGGGTATAACCCGACGGGGTCCGGCGATACGCGGAACCCGGTGCGGCCGAATCGCGTGGCAAACTTTACGGGCAGGCTCTACAACGGTGGAAGCACGGCGCAGAAGGTGGCGCAGTACTTCAATCCCGCGGCATTCAGCGCACCGGCGTACGGCACGGTCGGCAACCTGGGCCGCGATACGTTGAGCGCGCCGGGGTACGCGGACTGGGACCTGTCGCTGCTGAAAAATACGCGCCTGGGCGAGCATGCGCAGGTGCAGTTTCGGGCAGAGGCCTTCAACGTGCTGAACCACACGAACCTGTTGAGCCCGAATCCCGTGGTGTTCAGCAGCGGACCGGCGCAGGGCACAGGGGCGAATCAGACAGCGGCAGTGGTGGCCAGCCCGACCGCCGGTGTGATTACGGCCGCGGGCACAAGCCGGCAGGTGCAGGTGGGACTGAAGGTAATGTTCTAGGAGAGCTGGCAGCCCGGCTTACGGGAGTTTCACTTCAGGCCAAGAGACGACGTTTCGGAAAAAGCCATTGCCGGCGGCCCATGCGGAAAGCGCGGGTCGCACATCGAGAAAACCGCCGATGACATTGTGGTGCATGCCGGAGATCTCCGCGGATTGCTGGGCGCGTTGCCATGCCGGCCGGGCAGGCGGAAGTAGAAATGACGGGGACGGCAACGCCAGCCGGCTGCTGCCCGCAACGGACTCAGGAAGGTTTTTACTGCGGACTGGTGGTGGTGCGCCAAGCCGTGCTCAGGATGCCGTAGAGATATTGAGTGCGATAGGGCAGGCGGGTGGCGGCGAGGCCTTTTTGTTTGGTGTCCGCGAGGGTCCACCAGGCAACAGGGGCTTGGGTGAGGTCGAAGCCGGCATCGTGCATGAAGGTGAGACCGGTGCGGGTGGATTGCTCTTGCTGATGGCGCTCTGCAGCGGCCTGTGCACCGCCGATAGCCAGGGTGCTTAGCCCCGCACCAGGGATGAAGAATCCGGCGGCAGAACCGGCAAACGCCGCGGCGGTGCGGGCGTGGTTGCCGGGCGCGGCACGCAGATCTTGCTTTTCCAGCACTTCCGCGACGGCTGCGGAGAGGATTGCCGCGAGTTGCGCGTCGTCAGCGAGGATCTCTGGAATAGACTCCGGCACCTGGATGATGCCGCTGGGACTGGAGAAGGTGGTGTGGAGTTTCGGGTCGTCGACGAGCTGGAAGCGGAAGTCGATTCTGGTGGGATCGGATGTTGGCAGATCACGCTGATAGGCGGGCACGAGCTTATTGCCGATGGTGTTGACGCGCTTCTGCATGTCTTTGTCTCTTGACGCGGGAAGCTGTTTTGCCTTGCGGCCGAGTAGGAGTCGGCTGGCGGCGGACTGACGATCTTCCTCTTTGACATCAGCCGCATTGAAGTCGGTTTCGGAGCGGAGCTTGTCTTCGCCGCTGCGGATGACGTTGGGCGAAAAAAACAGCGATGCGGCGGTGACGGTACCGTCCGGGTGCAGCGTGCCGGCGTAGCGAACCCAGACGTTGGTGCCGACTGTGCCGAGCGACAGATTGCTACCCTGGGCAAAGGTGACCTTCGTTTCCGGGCCAAGATGTAGCGAGTAGCCATCGACGCGCAAGGTGGAGGTGCCGTTGAAGAGCGGCGACAAGACGCGATCAACCAAGGCAAACCCAGCGACGGCCAGATCGATGGGCATATCGGTTTCCACGCGTGTGGCTTCAATAAGGCCGGCTTTTTTGTTTCGATCGCCGTAGACCGTAACGGAATCGCCAAGCACATGGAAGGGACAGCCCACCGTAGAAACGATCGGTTTCCGGTTCTCGATGCGCTGCTGCGTTTTTACCGGATTGCAGACAATACCCGTGCCATTAACTTGGTAGGCCGTGGTGCCGGGCTGAGTGACAAAACCACTAATGGCAGGTAACGTTTGCGCGTGACAGGCGGAAGCAACAGAGGCTAGAAGCAGAACACGAGAACCAGGGTGCATGCTGCGCAGTGTACGGCACTGCCGCAGTCGGTCAAACATATTTTGAAAAGACCAGGTGCACCGCGGTGCCAGGCGGCAGTGACGACCCGCTACCGTTGGGCGTTGACTTTTGCGGTGGCGAGGCAAGGGCAGAGCAGCATGAAGGCAAGTGCGAGAAGTAGCATGGCAGGGCGCCCTGATCGGGCGTTGCGGTGCAAAGGGTTAGGCTTCAGGGCTGCTGACAAAGCCGGCGACGAGGCACGGGGCGAGAAGCATCATGGCGAAGGTGAAGGCAGGAAGAAGGTGAAGCATGGCGGTGTCCTTTCTTACTTTCTACTCTTTGATGGGTGTGGAGGTTGTGGGTGGACGGGTTATACGGGCATCTCGGGCAGGGCGGCGGAGCGCATGGCGATCACGCAAGGAGTAATGACCATCAGGACGAAGGCGGAGGCAATGAGCAAATCGTGCATGGCAGTTTCCGTTTCTTGTTGTGTGTGCCGGGGTGGTGAGCGGTAGCAGGTCAGGCGGTGGCGGGCATGCGGCTTGCGCGTGCGCTGGCGAAGTAGCCCGGGGCGAAGATGACGAAAGCGAAGATGGCGGCAATGAGCAGATCGTGCATGGCGGTTCCTTTCCTTTCCCGTGTGTCTGGTGAGCCCTCCAGGTCGCGGGTACGACGTTTGACTTCTTGACTATCGCGCCAAAACAGCCCTACGCGTATCGCCCATAGGAGGCGTTGGGGAATCGTTTGAGGCAGACGCAGCGACCGGTTTGGACGCATGCCGAGGCCGCGCGGGGGATGCCGCAGGTCAGCCGATGCAACGCGCATCCCCCGATGGTGGTACGGGCCGCGCTACACGGCCTGGCTTGCGATGCGTTTGCCGGGAGCCGGGTTTTGGCGTCGGCAGTGGATAGAATGGTCGATGTGCTGAGAAACCCCGGCCTGCGAGCCGTTCCTGCTGCTACAGCCCTGCCGGCCAACGGTGCTTCGATCGCCGTGTCGGCCGTTCGTCCTTCTGCCCTGCGCCGCGCGTTGCTGGCCGCGTGTTGTGCGCCACTGGCGCTGCTGGCGGGATGTCCGGATGCGGCGACCGGACCGGTACAGGCGAAGACGACCGCACAGCAGACAGCACCGGCGATCGGCGGCGCACGCGGTGCGGCGGTAAATGCGGGGCAGACTCCGAACCAGCCCGCGACACCGGCCGGCAACGGGCCGGCGGCGAGCGCGCAGGACACCGTGCTGGCGCAGCAGCAGGCACGGCGCGTGCAGGCGCTGGCGCAGCAGGTAGACAAGAGCTACACCAGCGGCGTGCAGAACTACCGGTCGGGACGGCTGGACGCGGCGCGGCTGGACTTCGACTTTGCTGTGGACCTGATGTTGACCAGCGGCATCGACATCAAGAACGACGCGACGCTGAACGACGAATTTGAACGCACGGTCAACGCCGTGAACTCGCTGGAGATGGACGCGCTGAAGCAGGGCAACGGCTTCTCGCCGAAGACGGAAGAAACACCGGTGGAAGCCGTCGGCGACCTAACCTTCCCTGCCGATGCGGCGCTCGTTGCGCGGCTGAACAGCGAGCTGAACACGACGTCGGATCTGCCGCTCGTCATCAACGAGACGGTCGCCGGCTACATCAACGCGTATGCGAATTCGAGCGCATTCAAGGCGCACATGCGGCGGTCTCTGGAACGCGCGGGCAAGTTTCGGCCGTATATTCAGCAAGTGTTGAAGGAAGAGGGTGTGCCGCAGGATTTGATTTATCTTGCGGTCGCGGAAAGCGGTTTCCAGTTGCAGGTGGTGAACCCCAGCGGTGCCGCGGGCATGTGGCAGTTCATGCCGTTCCAGGGTGCGTATGGGCTCGCGCGGAACGGCTACTTCGACGAGCGGTTCGACCCGGAGAAGAGCACACGTGCCTATGGCCGGTACATGAAGTCGCTGTACAAGCAGTTCGGCGATTGGTACCTGGCGATGGCCGCGTACAACTGGGGGCCGGGCAACGTGCAGAAGGCCGTGATGCGCACGGGCTACGCCGATTTTTGGGAACTGTACCGGCGCAATGCCATGCCGCGCGAGACGAAGAACTATGTGCCGCAGATTCTGGCGGCGATCCTGATGGCGAAGAACCCCGCCAAGTACGGCCTGGAAGGCGTGATGGCCGATGCGCCGCTGGTGACCGACACCGTGGGCGTGGACTACGCGATGGACCTGCGGCTTGCCGCGGATGTGAGCGACACGACGCTGGCAACCATCGTGCAGTTGAACCCGGCACTACTGCGGCTGAGTACGCCCGCGGGCATCCACTACGACCTGCATCTACCGCAGGGAACGAAAGCGCAGTTCGACGAACGCATCGCGGCAATCCCTGTGGAGAAGCGCGCATCGTGGCGCTTTCACGAGGTGCGCACGGGCGAGACGCTGGAGCAGGTGTCGCAGTTGTTTCACGTGAGCGGGCATGACATTCGCGTGGCCAACGACCTGGACGACACGGACCCGGTGGGCGCGGGCGATGACCTGGTGATTCCGGTGTACAGTGCCGGCCAGCCGAGCACGCGACCGCTGCAGTACACGGCGCGCGCGGGCGACACGCTGGTGACGATTGCCGACCGCTTTAACGTGAGCACGGGCGAGCTGCGCGAGTGGAACCACCTGGATGCAGCGGACTCAGGCGTCGGCACAGGCGACACGCTGTATGTGAGTGAGCCGGTGCGGTTGCCGCCGGCAGGGCGCGGGCATGCGCGCGCCAGCCGGCGTGGCAGGAGCTATGCGGTGCGCGGACGCCGTGGCGCAGCGATGCGTGGCGGTCGCGGCCGTGCGGTTGCGTCTCGTGGAGGTTCGGCTGCGCGCGGTGGCCGTGGCGCGGCAAACAGCCGCATCAGCACCGGTCGAGGGGTGCACGGCGGGAATGCTCGGACTGGCCGCGCCGCGGGTGCAGGAAGTGGGCGCTCTGCGAGTGGTCGAGCCGCGGGTGCAAGTCACGCCAGAAGCAGCGGTTCACATGCGGCCGCGGGTGCTCGCAAAAAGCGGCGTTAACGGCGGCGCACGTAACGGAGCCCATGCTCGCTGTGCCGAGGATGGGCTTTGTTGCGTTCGGGAAACGCGAGGCCGCGACCACAGTGAGGCACCGCATTTTATGAGGATGTGCACGCAAGCGAATCGGTGCATGTGCTGCGTGTGGAACAGTGGCTCGCTTTCGTGAAAAGTTATGCTTGCTAATGCACCGTTCACGGTGCACCATATTGCTGTATTGCGTCGCGTCGTTTGTTTGCATCCAATGGGGCATCGCAGCAGGAGGAGTTTGAACCATGCCGTATGAAGAGGATGACCTGAAACTTTACGCCGTCAGCAAAGATGACGACGAAGAGTACGACGCGGAAGACGACGACACCGACGATGAAGATGAGGATGACTTCGACGACGATGATGACGACGAGGACGAAGAAGAAGAAGTAGTGACCTCCACGCCGGATGAAGACGACGAGGAT
>CBAAAH010000100.1:0-9166 GCA_964658865.1 uncultured Granulicella sp. | reverse complement strand
ATATGGTGATCACAGATTTCGGTGGCCATCTTCTCGCGGGCACAAGAAATGTAACGAGCGAGGTCGGCATGCATCTCGCGATTTATCGGGGTCGTCCCGATGTGGCAGCGGTCGTTCACGCGCACCCTGCAACTGCAACCGCTTTCGCCTGCTCCGGGCGGCCACTGGACGAGGTGCTCTGCCAGGAAGCAGTGATGACGCTTGGTGTCGTGCCGTTGGCGCGTTACGCCACGACAGGGACAGAGGAAGTTGCAGAAAGCTTAAGCCCACATCTCGCCGCGCACAATGCCATCCTGATGGCGAACCACGGCGTGGTGAGCTACGGATCGACGCTGCTGGATGCTTTTATGAAGATGGAAACCGTCGAACACCTTGCCCATGTAGCCCTTGTAGCCCACCAGCTTGGTTCTGTATGTCCCTTGTCCTCCGAGCAGGTCCAGCAGTTGCAGGGTGCCAGGTCAAGGTATCTGGGCAAAGCCATGAAGCACCCCGGCCCTGCAGTGGAGCAAACGAAAGCAATCTCGGTGGAACTCCCCGCATAAGCCAACAACTCGGGACTGTTCCATTGGAAGAAACAGTCGCAAAGGAATGCGGTCTTCCCTTGTCGGGATTGCGTTCAATCCGCGCACCTGGAGTTCTACACGCCATACGGTTGCTCGAAAGGCGCCGCAGACCAGTACATGCTGGAGTACGCCAGAAACTTCGACGTCAATGCCGTCGTTTTCCGTCACTCCACCATTTATGGGGGCCGTCAGATTTCTACATTCGATCAAGGTTGGGTAGGCTGGTTCTGCCAGCAGGCCATTGAAACCAGGACGAACCCCGCCCACTCCTTCACAATTAATGGCGACGGCAAGCAGGTTCGGGATCTGTTGCACGTCTCCGATGCGGTGAGCTGCTACCTAGCCGCGCACGATCGAGTGAAAGAGGCCCGCGGAAAGGCCTTTAATATCGGCGGTGGTTATGAAAACAGCATGTCACTCCGTGAACTGTTTCTCCAATTAGAGAAGGACTTGGGTATCTCCATGAACCCCCGACCGCTTCCGTGGCGAGCAAACGATCAAAAATATTTCGTCGCAGATAATACGAAAGCAACGAACATTCTCCGGTGGATTCCTCAGGTGACGAAAGAACAGGGTATCGCCGATGCCATTTCCTGGGAGCTTGAGCGCAAAAAATCAATGCGATAGCAGGCCCGTATCTTGCCGCAACCGCCGTCATTGTCGTGAACGCACGGGTCGCACTGGATTGTGTCGACAAGGGCACCCCCTCGCACTGCAGGTACGATGCGGCTTCGGCTTAAAAGTTCTGCCTGCACCTGAAAGTCGCCTCCACCCTGGAGCCTCATAGAGCGGGGCTTTGGTTGCAGTTGGCACGCTCGCGCCAGTCCGTCTTACCCTCGGTTACCCAAGGCTGTGCCTTTTTTCCTGCCGTCCAATGCCTGAACTGCCGGTTGTGTGCCGATGTCGTCGCACCTTCTGCCATCAACGAAGGGCATGGTTGACTAAGAGTTCAGGGTGCTGCAAAGCTGCGTGCATTGCCGTTAAAGCGAAGAAGAAGAGCAGGCCTATCGCAGAGCCGCGGGAAGCAGACTGATGAGATCGACAGGATAGCCGATGTCTTATCCCGAGGTAGTTATGTGCCTTCGGACAAGTTTCATGATCGCGTCAGCTCTGACGAGCTTGTCGATTCTCGGTTGCGGCAACAGTTTGCAATCCGTCTTGACGATCTCCCCTGATTCGCCTACGGCTACGGTGGGTGCTTCAGTAAAATTGACCGCGAAGGTAGTGGATCCGAGTGGGAAGCGGACGGACGTCACAGCGAGCACGACATGGTACGTCGTAGGCAAGAACGAGGTCACACGCGTACAGGATAACTTTATCTGTGCTGCAGCAGGGGAAGTTCTTGTTTCTGCGGTGATGGCGCCTTTAACAAAACAAACGCACGTTTCTTGCCAGGATAACGCAGCCTCACTTCCCACAACACCGATCGTTAAGCCGACCAACCCGGTATCTCCAGTCGCGGCACCGGTCACAACCGCTCCTATAGCGACTCCTCCGGTAGCACCGCCTATCGCTCCTCTTCCGACGGCGATTGCTTTTGCCGATACCCCCGCGTTCGTTCGTTCTGAATCCCCCTATCACTTCACGTTAATCCAGCCGGGCACAGACGCATCCTCGACCTTCGCGGCAACTTCCTGGGAGACCGATTCGAACACAGCCGCAGTGAGCCCGGACGGCACAGTGCATTGCAACTACTCCGGCCCGGTTGCCTTGACCGCACACCTCGGCACACTCAGTGTGTCCACCTCGTTTGCATGCGTGGTCAAATCGATCAACACGCCTCGTGGCTTTACAGAACACGAAGAACGATTCGATGGGCCTTTCGCCGGATGGACGAATGCCCAGAAATATGGAGTAAAAGGAGATGGCGTCACGGACGACACGGCCGCACTTCAAGCCGCGCTGAACGGCATGACCACGCGAGGGAGTGTTCTATGGGTACCGCGTGGTACTTACCGCGTCACTCAACCCCTGATCGGCCAGGATCTGCAAAATGTGCAGATTGTCGGCGAAGATCCGGCAACAACGACTGTGTCGTGGGACGGCGGAGATCATCCAGACACGGCCGTTTTTCAATGCAAGGGATGTCTCAATTCGACGATCAAACGGATCAAGATTGACGGGAAGGGATCTGCCGGAAGCCTTATGAGCTTTGACGGTGGATCCAGTTACTCGACGAACAACTCTATCCAGGATTTGCGCCTTATCCATGCAACTTATGGCTTGCGCATGTTCTATGCCGCCGAATTGTCGATCAAGCGCGTTGAGTTTCGCTCATTGACGAAAGCCGGGATGAGCATCGAAAACTGGGATTCGCAGAACATCCACGTCGTGGATTCCCTTTTCGTCGACTGTGCTCTTGGAGCGACCAACGAATTCGGCGAGGGAGCATTTTATGTGTCCAACAGCATTTTCGTTCGCAGCACGATCGCGGACATGTCCGTTGGAAATGCCGGTGTCTATGCAGCCAGAAATAATATCTCCTTCGGCTCGAAAACCTTTTTCAAGTCCTGGCCGTTTCGAGCCGCATCTCAAATTTCGCTTCAGAACAATGAAATTATCAGCCCCACGGGAGTGACTTTAGACATTTCGAATCCCGGCACGACCACGTTGGTCGATAACATCTTTGTAGGCATTCCCACCGGTAGCCCGATACTTCTGTCGCACGGGAATTATGCTCTCGAAATCCTTGCGATCGGGAACAACTATTCGATGAAAAATCCCTACCAGGGAAACATTGCCAGAATTACAAGTTATGCCGAGTCTCCCTCTCAAACTACCGCCAGCGTATCAAGCCCGCCAGATGCCGTTTACACGCCACCGCAAAGCGGTAGAACGGTCTACGAAGTTCCTTTTCTAGCGCCCAGTACGACCGTCCAGAAAATTATCGATCAGGCTTCCGCGAACGGCGGTGGGGTGATCCATTTTCCAAGTGGTGCGATCAACGTTTCCGCCGGACTCACAGTCTCCAGCGATGCAGATTTAGCCCTGGTTGGGGATGGTCCCTACTCTGGACTTGTAGCTTTACCCACGCTGAAAGTTCCCGTTCTAACAATTACGGGGCGACATGTGCAACTCAGTAATCTGTCGGTCAATGGCGGCTATCAGGATTCCATTGTGATCCTTACACCAGACGCACCCGGTGACAGCGTGCTGTGCGATCAATGCAGCACAAAGTACCCTCTCTATGTCTTGACCATGGAGCGACTCGACAATTCAACGGTAGAGACGCGAAGCGGTATTCTCGATTGCGGTCTTTACAATGCAGCATCCTTTGGCTCCGTCTCCCTTGGAGGACCACGCCTGTCTGCCGGAAAGCCTGGTCTTGCCAAGCTCTCCAATCTTATGACGTCGATCGATTATCTATGGTCCGGCACCGGGGGGCACATGATCGCCAGTGATGCCTTTCGCGATTCGCACGAAGGGCAGTACCAAATCATTTCGACGGACAATGGGTTTATCACGGAACAGGGCTACTCGCTCAACACCTGGGGTTATCCAGCAATTACAGTCATCCAGTCTGATTCTGATCTTTCACTGATAGGAACTGAATTTAATACCGTCGTTCAGGCAGATGCCATCTCCACCTCTCGGCTGATGCTTGCAGGGTCGATGCAAACCCAGGGCCTAGATGCCCTGAATCTACCTGGCAGCGCGACGACGACAATGCATCTCGGAAGTCAAACGAACATCAACAATGGACTTTCATCGCTGCAGGCCGACGATAAAGTCTCGGGACAAGCTGTAGAGAGGGCCTTTTCCGATTCGCGTACCACGTACGACACGCCTAAGTGGCCCTACCTGCAAGGCTCAATGAGGGTACGGCTCGATAAAGTTCGTTCGGACTATGGTTTGCGCGGCTTTCGCGTAATGCCGGCAGATAACCCGGCAGACTACGAAACTTTTGCAATTCGCGGTGCACACGACACTTCGTCCGGCATGCCAGGCTGTTCTGCGTTCTTCTCCGCCGAAACGAACTGGACGTTGGTCGATGGGCATGACGGTTCTTACGGCTTACACGGCGCTAACGGGTATTTGGGGGAGAGTGACCCGGTCGTAAAAGACAGCGACCACTCCTTGGAAATCGTCGACGCCATGACCTCTGCCTCTCAACGGTGGGTGATTCTTCCTTATGGGGATGGATCGCTGAATCTGGTAAACCGTGCTTCGGGACGCTTCATCACCACCGCCCAGTCTGATTGCTTTACTTCGGCGGAAAACAGTACCGCGCAGGGTCAGACGTGGTCTTTCGTGAAATAGGACGGAACCGTTCGGGGTATGACGGCGCGTAGTTCAGCTTCATCGACAGTTCGCCTTCGTCCGAAGTGTCGATGAGGGGCGATCCGTCGGCCGTCATGCATCCGCGCGTTCCGCATCCAGGTTGAAGTGGAATCGTTCCAGTTGCTGCGTGTCTAACTCCGCGAACGGCCGTAGAAAGCGATGGCCCTGCCCCGATTTGTGCCGCAGTTCCGGTTCTTCACCAAGCAGTCCGAGTGCGTCACAGTCGAACGCAAGGAAAAGCTGTCCATCGTAGTGCTTGCTCCAGGTGCGAGAGGTGCCGTCGTCCGCAACGAGCTGCAGGGTCACGCCTCCCTGTTTCGGCTGCCGGACATAGACGTACACGGGAATCTTCATGCCTTGTACGAGAGCCTATCAACACAGTCTTAAGGCTCCCTGAAGGTTGGCCTGCCATGATGGCATTCAAGCGTACTTCAGGCGAAGACGAGCACCACCGCACCCGCGACGATGAGCAGGCCACCCGCGATCTTGGGTAGGGTAAGTGCCTCGCCAAGCACGGGAGCGGCAAGCAGGATGACAAAAATTACACTTAGCTTATCGACAGGTGCGACCTTTGAGGCGGGGCCGAGCGACAGCGCGCGAAAGTAGCAAATCCAAGACAGACCGGTCGCCAAACCCGATGCCGCCAGAAAGGCCCAGCTTCGCCGGTCGATATGCGTGATGCCGCCGTGGCTGTTGAGGCCGAAGGCAATGGCCCAGGCAAACAGGACCACGAACGAGGTGCGGATGGCCGTCGCCAGGTTAGAGTCGACGTGAGCGACACCGAGCTTTGCCAGCAGCGCTGTTGCCGCGGCAAAAAGTGCGGAAAGTAAAGACCAGGCAAGCCAGTTCATCGTGGGGAACTCCGCTGAATCAGATGCCGGAAGGAGGGTATATGCGCGTGCTTGTGGTGGAAGATGAACGACGCCTCGCGGAAAACATTGCGACCGGCCTGCGGGAAGGCGCGGCTTTTGCCGTGGATGTGTCGCACGACGGGGATGAGGCCCTGCACCTTTGCCGGACGACGCCGTACGACCTGATTGTGCTGGACCTGATGCTGCCGAAGAAGACCGGCGTGGAAGTGGTTCGCGAGCTGCGCGCCGCGGGCGACTCCACACCGGTCATGGTGCTGACGGCCGTTCAGGCGACGAGCAACACGATCGACCTGCTGGATACTGGAGCCGACGATTACCTGACGAAGCCGTTCGACCTGGGAGAACTCATCGCGCGTGCGCGTGCACTGATCCGCCGGCGCAAAGGCGCGAGTCACCCGGTACTTACGGTAGGGAAGCTGCGACTACACACAGGGGAGCAAAGTGTGCACTGGGACGGCGTCGCCGTCATGCTCTCGCCGACGGAATACCGCATTCTGGAGGTGCTCATGTACCGCCCGCGCTTTCTCGTGCCGAAGCGCGATCTGCTGGAATCCATCTACGACTTCACCTGGGAGCACCACTCGAACGTGATCGAGGCCCACGTCTCAAACCTGCGCCGCAAGCTGCGCGGCGTTTCAGGCACCGACCTGGTAGAGACCGTGCGTGGCAAAGGGTACCGGCTGGCCGACCGGAGCAGCCTGTGAAGACCCATTCCATCACGCGCCGCGCCGTCACCATCATCTTGATTGCAGAGCTTGCGGCTGCGGTGGTGCTTTCGATTGCCGTGTTCTCACATGAGCGAAAGACGCGCCTGCATGCGCTGGACACCGGCATTCGCGGCCGCTGCGATTCGTTGCTGGGCGCGGTGCAGGATGCGGAAGACCTGGAAGATCACGTCTATGTGGACCCCGCCGAACTAAGGCTGCCCCTGGAAGATCGATGGGCGGTGTTCAACGCAAACGGCAGCATGGTGGGCCACTCCGACGCGATGCCGAAGTGGGCGTTGCAGCCGACGGACGGGGTGAGCGAGCAGCAGGCCGACGGCGTCGCGTACCGGCTGCTGCAGCGCCATGCCCTGCGCATCATCGATCGCGATGAAACGGGGGGTGCCGGCCTTCGGCGGCCCATCGTTTTGCTGTATGCCTCGCCCAAGACTCACCTGGTGCACGAGGCGCTCGAAAGTGCGAGCTATTCCATCCTGGCGACAATGCTTGTCAGTGCGATGACGGCTGCCCTGGTCGCGGTCTTTCTTCGGCAATCTCTACGGCCCGTGGCGGCACTTGGGGCGGCAGCGGAGCAGTTGAAGCTGTCGCATCTGGAGTTCACGCCGCCGGATGCCGTGCAGCGCGTTGCGGAGTTGCGGCCGCTTGCCCTCACCCTCTCCAGCGTGGTGCAAAAGCTGCGGGAAGCCTTCGCGCGCGAACGGCAGTTCGTCGGCGATGCGGCACACGAGCTGAAGACCTCGGTTGCCGTCGTGCGCTCCACGATTCAGGTGACGATGCTGCGGGATCGCACACCGGAGGAGTACCGCAACGGCCTGCACCGCGCGCTGGAGGATACCCAGCGGCTGGAGTCGCTGGTGCAGCAGATGTTGACGCTGGCGCGTGTGGACGAGGTGCGTGAGACGGAAGACGTGCGCGCCGACCTGGCTGTGGCGGCAGAGCTGGCACGGGCACAGTTGCATTCCATCTGTCAGCTTGCCGAGGTGGAGGTCGCGCTCTCGATCGTGCCGGGTGCCCTTGTCAGGATGTCGCACGATCGTGCGCTCGTTCTCGTCACAAACCTGGTGCTTAACGCCATTCAGCACAGCCGTCCGCGCACGCAGGTGCTGGTTTCGGTCACTGCGCTTCCGCATCGGGTATTGCTGCGCGTGGAAGACAGCGGCAGCGGCGTGGACGCGGCGGCGTTACCGCACATCTTCGAGCGCTTTTATCGCGCGGATGCCTCACGCGCGCGGGAGACGGGTGGAACCGGCCTGGGCCTGGCGATCTGTCAATCCATCGTCGATCAGGCCGGAGGAACGCTCGACGTGGCCAGCGAGCCACAGCGCGGCACCACCGTGACCGCGACCTTCAGCGTGGCTTAATCCACGCGGGCGATACTGCCGCCACGCTGAAGGAGTCGTTTCGATGAGGTCATCCGTTTTCTGCAGTCTGTCTGCCATTGGGCTCTGCGCCATCGCAAGCTGTGCCGTCGCACAGACGCCGTACCACGTGGTCGACCGCTGGAAGGTCGGCGGAACCGGCGGCTGGGACTACCTGACCGTCGACGCCGCCCAGCATCGGCTGTATGTCAGCCATAAGACCCGCGTTGAGGTGATCGACACCACTACCGGGAAGGTGATTGGCGCCGTGACCGGGATGAAGAGCACACACGGCATTGCACTCGATTCCGATGGCAAGGTCGGCTACATCAGCGACGGCCAGGGCAACGCGATCGTCGTGTTCGACCGCAACACCCTTGCGACGCTGGCCACCATTCCCGCGGGCACAAACCCGGACGGCATCGCCTTTGAACCGACAACCCATACCGTATGGGCCTTTAACGGCCGCAGCAAGAACGTTACGGTGCTGGACGCCGCGAGCCGCACCGTCGTCGCGACTGTGCCCCTGCCCGGCAAACCGGAGTTTCCGCAGGCCGACGGCAAAGGCGCCATGCTCGTGAACATCGAAGACAGGAACAGCATCGTTCGGCTGGACGCGGCAACGAAGAGCGTCACCGCAACCTGGTCGTTGCCTGGATGCGAATCGCCCTCGGGCATGGCGATCGACCTCGCCGGGGCTCGCCTGTTCTCGGTGTGCGATGGCAAGAAGATGGCCGTCACGAATGCCGCCACGGGCCAACAGCTTGCGCTCGTTCCCATCGGCGACGGACCGGACGCCGCGGGCTACGACGCAAGGAACGCCCTGGCCTTCAGCAGCAACGGCGACGGCACCCTGACCGTCGTACATACCAAAGGCGGCTACAACGTGATGCAGACGCTGACGACGGTGAAAGGCGCGAGAACGATGGCCTACGATCCGGAAGCGGATCGCATGTACCTTTCTTCCGGGCAGTACGGTCCAGCGCTGGCGGCGACACCTACCAACCCGCATCCACGACCGGCCGTTGTGCCTGATTCATTCACCATTCTGGTTGTGGGCAGAAAGTAAACTGTTTTCACTAAACGGCAAAAGGCCTGCCACAAGGCGGGCCTTTTGCCGTTTACCTCAGGCTGTGGCGGCCGGCATATGGCCGCCTTTCGTCAGCAGGTAGTACACCACCGGCGTCACCACCAGGCTCAGCAGCATCGAGAGTGCAAGGCCGCCGATGACGGCGATGGCGAGGGGCTGCAGCATTTGCGAGCCGGCACCCAGCGCCAGGGCAAGCGGGAGCATGCCCGTAACGGCAGCCAGGGCGGTCATCAGGATGGGCCGCAGCCGTCGCTGCGCCGCCGCCATCATGGCGTCG
>CBAAAH010000099.1:8375-9168 GCA_964658865.1 uncultured Granulicella sp. | reverse complement strand
CAATGGCTCGACGCTCGATCTTACCCACTCCGAAGACGAGTGGATCAAAGCCTATCTCGCCTGAGTGTTTGCTCAGCCTCGACGGACACCTCGCGACGGTGATTTTCGACCTGAAATCGCTTGGGGATACATCGGCATCTGACGGTGAATGGCTCACTTGCTGAACATTCAATCCTCTCCACGCGGCAGTCAATCCGCATCAATCGCCGTGGCCGATGCATTTCTCCTTGCGTACCTTGCGGAGCATCCCGACACAACGGTAGACACCCTGAACCTTTTTGAGGAGAAGTTGCCGGAGTATGACGCGGAGGCGATCGGTGCCAAGTACAAAGGCGTTGCCGACAAACCCATGAACCCCGCGGAAGCAGACCTGTGGCAACAGATTCGAACACTTGCAGCGAGGTTCCAAAAAGCAGACCGCGTACTGCTCGGCGTGCCCATGTGGAACTTTGCCTATCCTTATAAGTTGAAGCAGTTGATCGACTTAGTCTCGCAACGGAATATACTGTTCATCTTCGATGGAACGACGTTTGGGCCGAGCCTATCCATTCCCAAGGCACTCGTCGTGTATACACGGGGACAAACGTACGCTGAAGAGTCCGTCACGCCGACATCGCACTTCGATCACCAGACCGGATTCATCGACTTCTGGCTAAAGTTCATCGGTGTCAAAGAGGTGCTACAGATTATTGTGGAAAACACGTGGAGCGAAGAAGCGGCTGACAGGATCGACGCAGGCAAGAAACAGGTAATCCAGCTCGCGCATACGTTCTGATCAAAAGGTATGCGTCGA
>CBAAAH010000099.1:0-8365 GCA_964658865.1 uncultured Granulicella sp. | reverse complement strand
CCGGCCGATCAGCGGTTCCCTTCTCCCAACGTCCTGTGGAAGAAGTCAAGCGCCTCGCGGTACAGGTGCAGCGCCAGTTCCGGGTCGTAGCGTGCACCCTCATCCCGCATAAACGCGTGTGCTCCGTTTACCTCGTGCCAACCGTACTTTAAATTCAATTCATCGAAGCGAGCCAGAATCTTTCGCCGCCCCTCCAGCGAAATGTGGGGGTCTTGCCTCCCCCAGATCATCAGCAGCTCACCCTTGATCTGCTCGGCTTTCGTCAGCGAATCGTCGCTCTTGCCCTTGCCCAGTGAGCCCTGCGCAATGTCTGTGCCGTAGAAGCACACGGTTCCGCGCAACTCCGGCTCCATGGCCGCACGAAAGCTCAGGTGACCACCCAGGCAGATGCCCAGCGCACCGATGCTGCCGGTGCAATCCTCACGCTGTTGCAGGTGATCGATCATGGCGCGGGTGTCTGCGTCGTAGCTCGCTAACTCCTTCTCATATTTCCACTTGTTACCACGGTCGCTGCCCGCCTGGTCGTATGCCAGAACGGTTCCCGGCTCTTCGAACTCGTGATACACCTCGGGCATGGCAACGATGTAGCCGTGGCCGGCAATCATCGCCGCCGTGCGCCGGATCGGCCCGGTGATCTGGAAAATTTCTGAGTAAAACATCACCGCTGGATACTTGCCCGCAGCCACCGGCCGGATCACGTGCGTGCGCATCGGTCCAAAGGGCGTCTGCAGGGTTTCGAAGCTCGGTTCCGTCACGATCAAGGTAGTTCTCCAAGGGATAAGTTATCGCCAGCTTACCGACAGATGCCAGCGCAGGTTGCGGTCGACGGCCTTGCTCAGCACCGTGGCATACTCTTCCAGTTCCTCGCGCACAAGCTCGGTTTCGCTGCCCAGCGCCGCCGGTTCCTGCCGAAGATGTCCCAGCAAAACCTTTACGGTGTTCAGGCCGGGGCGCGCGGCAAACCATTGCGGTGGCGGCAACTTATGCAGCAGGTCCGGATCGCCCGCACCTTCTTCAATGAGCAGCGCCATTGAATTCTCGTCGGCAGAGAAAAACTCGATTAATGGACGCGCCCCTAGGTTGACCGCAAGCCGCTCCAGCGCGTCCTCGTTGCGAGCCAATGCCCGTCCGTTCACGAAAGTGTCGTACCCAGGATCTTCTCCCTCAACCACGATGTACAGCGAAGCAGCCATGTTTGACGAGTGTATCGCGGGTGTGGCAACGACCGTCAGAATGGCAGACGCAGAAGGTCAGGTTCAACCCAGGCCCGGCGAGCAGAGGACGAGAACAGTACCGGCCTGGACCAGTGAATGAAGAGCCAACCGGCGTTTCCGTAGGACGACGCCAGCAGAACCCGCAATACGTCGGATGCCGACTCGCCTGGCACGATACTGCGTACGTGCTCTACCGCTCGCAGCGAGGCCAGTGTGATCGTGTGGTGATAGCCGTGCGTGTCGGAGTTGGGTGTGCCCGTGGCCTCATTGTAAGCACGGATCAGCACCGGCATTGTGCGCTCCGCATCCTCAAGCGTGCATTCCGCCAGCAGGCAAACGGCTGCTCCCAAATGCGCAGCGTGTGTCCACTCCACTCGCGGAAGCGTGCAGTCTTTTAGGCAATGGAAGAGTTCAATCAGGTGCTCATCAGAATAGTGCGTCATCACGGCTCCTCTTTTCAGGAAACCGGTGAGCCTGAAACGGGCAAGCCCACCGAGAATGGCGGGCTTGCACATCGATTTGTCCTGCAACATTCAGGAAGCGATCAACGGACGCAGCACAGCGCCAGCACATCTTGCTGGATCCGCTGCTGTCGTGCATGTATCGCTTCGTGGATGACGACACACTAACACAACGAGCGGAGAACCAGAATTGGCTTCTCCGCTCGCTGCATGACAGTTAAATCGCGTTATGCGCTGGGTGTGCCACCAGCACCGGGAGCAACGGTACCAGGGCGGCGACCGCCACGGCGACGGCGGCGGCGGCCTGCACCCGCAGGCTTGTCGCCCGTCGCTGCTGCCGCACCGTTTTCCGTCGTGATCGCGCCGTCCGTGTCATCCTCATCCTCGTCGTCGCCATCTTCATCGTCAAAGTCCTCGCCGCCTTCCAGCGTGATGGTCTCCTCCGAAGGTGAGGGCGCGGTACGTTCCGGACGCGGTGCGCGCTCGGTGCGCGGCTGCTCGACGTACTCGCCGCGTTCCTGACGGCCACCCCGGCTACCGCGGTCGGAGGAAGCGGCCTCAGGCACCGCATTCGGATCGACTTCCGGCAGGCCGAGCTTCGCACGTTGTTCGCGCAGAACAGCCTTGCGGGACAGCTTGACGCGATTGCCTTCGATGGTCAGCACCTTGACGAGAATCTGATCGCCTTCGCGCAGTTCGTCTTTCACTTCCTTCACGCGGTGTTCCGCGATTTCTGAGACGTGAAGCAGGCCATCGGTACCGGGGAAAATTTCCACGAATGCGCCGAACTCGGCCAGGCGAACCACCTTGCCGAGGTAGGTCTTGCCCACTTCCGGCACGGCGGTGATGTCGTTAATCATCTGCAGCGCGCGTGCGAGGCCGTCCGGGTCGGACGAGGACACATCCACCTTACCGGTGTCGTCCACGTCGATCTTGACCTGTGTGGCCTCGATGATGCCGCGGATGATCTTGCCTCCCGGTCCAATCAGGTCACGGATTTTGTCGGTGGGAATCTGCAGGGTCTTGATCTGCGGCGCGAACTTCGACTTCTCCTCGCTCGCACCGTTGATCACGGCGTCCATCTTGTCGAGCAGGAAGAGTCGGCCGTGACGCGCCTGCTCCAGTGCCTCGCGCATGATCTGCGGAGTGATGCCCATGATCTTGATATCCATCTGCAACGCGGTGATGCCCTTGCGCGTGCCGGCGACCTTGAAGTCCATGTCGCCATAGTGGTCTTCAGCGCCCGCAATGTCGGTCAGGATGGCGTACTTGTCGCCTTCCTTGACAAGGCCCATCGCCACGCCGGCAACCGAACCCTTCAGCGGAATGCCTGCCTGCATGAGCGAAAGGGATGCGCCGCAGACCGACGCCATGGATGACGAACCGTTCGACTCCGTAATGTCGGAGACGATGCGGATCGTGTAGGGGCTTTCCTTCTCATCGGGCAGAACGGCCTCGATGGCTCGCTGTGCAAGTGCGCCATGGCCGATTTCGCGGCGTCCTGTGCCTGTCATACGCCCAACCTCGCCAACGCTATACGGCGGGAAATTATAGTGCAGCATGAAGCGGCGCTTCTGCTCTCCCTCGTACGATTCGAGACGCTGGGCATCGTCACCGGTGCCCAGCGTTGCCGTGACGAGCGCCTGGGTTTCGCCGCGTGTGAACAGGGCGGAACCGTGGGTGCGCGGCAGCACACCAATCTCGATGTCGATCTTGCGAATCTGGTCGAACGCACGGCGGTCGGGGCGAACACGTTCGTTTAAGACCTGATCGCGGAAGATGTTTTCGCGGATCAGCTCGAACGTTTTGCTGAAACGCTTGGGTGCGGTTGCGTCGTCGACCGGCAGGGCCTTCTTCGCGGCATCCTTGATCTCCTTGATCTTGACGTAGGAAGCGGTCTTGTCGTACTTCTGAGTGTCGACCGCGTCGGTAAGCTGTTCCTTTACCTGCGCGCTCAGCTCGTTGTAGTAGGCCGAGTTATCTTCAAGCGCGTTCATGGTGCGCTTTGGTTTGCCGGCCACCTTGGCGAACTCGATGATGGCGCTGCAAATCTTCTTGATCTGCTCGTGGCCGAACTCGATCGCGTCGACGACCTTGCCTTCCGAGATTTCTTTCGCGCCCGACTCCACCATCACGATGCCGTCCATGGTGCCGGCGACGGTGATGTTGATGAGGCTTTCCTTGCGCTGGGCATGCGTCGGATTCACCACGAACTCATCGTTGATGATGCCGACGCGCACCGCGCCGATGGGACCGGAGAACGGGATGTCCGACAATGCGAGGGCGCAGGATGCGCCGTTGATGGCAATGATATCCGGATCGTTTTCCTTGTCGGCGGAATAGACAAACGCGACCACCTGGGTTTCGTTGCGGTAGGTCTCGGGGAATAGCGGGCGAATGGGACGGTCGATCTGGCGTGAGGTCAGAATCTCTTTCTCACTGGGCCGGCCTTCGCGTTTGATGAAACCGCCGGGAATGCGTCCACCACCATACGCAGTTTCGCGGTACTCCACGGTCAGCGGAAAGAAGTCGATGCCTTCCTTGGGTTCGGGTGCGCCGACGGCGGTCGCGAGAACGACAGTGTCGCCACTGGTAACGAACGCTGCGCCGGATGCCTGCTTGGCGATGCGTCCGGTTTCAAAGGTGATCTGCTTGCCCCCGGCAAGCTCCACGGTGGTCTGCTGCTTCATAGCGGCTGTTCTCTCTTTTGTGTGATTGGGAAGTGTTGGCCGCGTGAGCAGGATGGCTCAAAACGCGGACAGACCGCCGTGGCCCTACAGCATTCAGGCTGTACTGACCTTTGGCGGTCTGCGGTGATGCGGAAACGGATTGTACGCGTCAATGCGACAGTGGCCCCTCGCGCTTTGGCCGCCGGGAGCTTGGAGCTAACCCGAACGGTCTGGCAGCGTCGTGGTTCAGCGTGAACCAAGTAACAGAGTGCAACCAGGTTACTTACGAATGCCGAGCTTGCCGATTACGTCGCGGTAGCGGTCCGAATCGTTCTTCTTCAGGTAATCGAGCAAACTACGACGCTTGCTGACCAGCATAAGCAGGCCACGGCGCGAACCATGATCCTTTTTGTGGGTCTTGAAATGCTCGGTGAGCTGCGTGATGCGTTCGGTAAGGATGGCGATCTGGACCTCGGGGCTACCGGTGTCGGAATCGTGCGTCTTGAACTTGTCGATGATTTCGGTTTTCTTCTGGATTGCCAACACGATCTTGCGGAACTCCTGCTTCTTGCTGCGGTCGGTATTGTCTTTCGTAAGAATAGCATTGCACCGAAGCGGCGGCAATGATAGATTGCGGTGTTCGCGTCGTTGGGCGCACCTCTTCTCCCTTGTGCTCCGTACACCCGTCGATCCAGGGAATTGACGGGGTTGCGCAACATTCACAACATTTACTCGTATCAGCTACGGGTTCTCCGGGGAACAATTTCCGGCAGCGTTGCTGTAGTAGCTGCCGAGCGCGTCCTAAAGGTTGCCATTACAGACGAGAAGGCCGACTTCTCACGCAAGTCCCGGTCAAAGAGCAGCGGCCGCTGCGGTTCATGATCGGCGCGAGGATTGTTCTGGTTCAGCCATGTTTGCGCGTCGTCGACGCCCCACGCCAGAACCGCGCGGACGTTGGGTTCAGCAAGCACCTGGCGCAGGTAATTGCCGTAAGTTGCAGCGACACCGACATCGCGCTGGGCAAAGTCGGACGGGAGTTCCCTGTCGTCGACGTCGATCTCGGTCACGAAAACCTCAAGCTCCATTTCGCGACAGCTCTGGATAAAGCGGCGCAAGGCCGGGCCGTACCCTTCCGGCGCATTTGCCTTGATGTGCGATTGAATACCGATGGCATCGATTGGCACATTGCGCTGGCGCAGACGCCGTAACAACAGCAAAACAGCGGCACGTTTCTGCTGGTCCGCCGAGGTTTCGCCCTCGATCCCATACTCGTTATAGGTCAGCAGCGCCGTGGGATCAGCCTCGCGTGCGGCGCGAAATGCGGTTTCAAGGTAATCCTCACCGATGAGCTTGAGCCAAAACGAGGTACGCAGGCCGTCGGGGCGGCCGTCTTCGATATGGACCGCTTCGTTGACGACGTCCCACGAATGCATGCGGCCTTTGTACCGTCCGGCCACGGTGCGGATGTGGTGGACCAGCAGGCCGCGCGCGTTTTCTGCCGTGGCGATCCGCATCAGCCAGGCGGGCAGGCTCTCGTGCCAGCACAGGTTATGGCCCCGCATCTTGATATGGTGCGACTCGCAAAAGGCGACGAAGGCGTCGGCAACGTCAAAGGAGAACTGGTCCGCCGCAGGACGAAGTGCGTCCCATTTCATGGCGTTTTCCGCGACGGCAATGCTGCACTGCTCTGCGGCGATGCGGCGGTAAATCTCAGAATCGCGCAGGCCTGCCGCAGACAGAGCAAATCCTACGAGAAGACCATGGGCGGCAGCGACCGACCGCAGCGAATGGTTGCCACTTACGCCGAGCGGCGGTGGGGCGTAGGCGGACGTCTGCACCCGGCGGGTTGCACATCCGGCAGCCGCAAGCGCGACGGTTGCGGACGCTCCCTGCAACACCGATCGGCGCGAAATGCATGGCACATCAGCGGCCATGCTGGCCCACCTGGCGGTCGCGCCGCATCTCGCCCGTCCAGCGCAAAAAACGCAGGAACTGCCGCTTCTCATTCCAGAGGAAACGCAGCATCAGGCCTGCGGTGATGTCCTCGGCGTGCATACCCGAATACGTCTCAAGCCGCCAGCGCAGATAAGGGCTGCGCCACGGCGTAAACCGGTAGCCGCGCGTTGCGTTCCATAGAAAGGCCACTGCTCCGATCATTGGACCCGAGTCTACCCGATGTGGCGGAATGCTGCCGTTACGTTAGAGATAGTCGAACAGGCTTTTCTTATCGAGAACGCCAAGTGTGCTGAGCAGGGCCGTCTGCTGGCTTTCTGTCGCGGATAGATCGGTAGCGAGCGACGCGGTATCGGCGGACAGCAGCGTCGATTGATTGACTTTGGTATTCGCCTGCTGGGTGCTCACATAGGAAGATTCCGACTCAAGGCGACTCAGGCTGGTGTCGAGCGTCGAGCGTTGCGTGGTGACGACACTCAGTGATGAGCGCAGGTTGGCGACCTGATCGCTATCGGGAGCGTTGCCTTGCTGCAACGTGCTGATGACCGATTGCAGGGCCGAAAACACCGAGGAGGTGCTGTCGGAGAAGATGGCCGCTCCGGAAGCGGAGGTACTGATGGAACCGCCACCCAGGGTACTCACCGTCGAGGTCTTGCTGTCGCCATTGTAGGTAACGCTGCCATCGGGGTTCAGAGTAAACGGGACGGTACTTCCCTGGGTGCCACTGAAGAGGTAGCTGCCGCTGTAGCTGCTATTGGCCAGTGAAAGTATGGTGTCGCGCACGCCGCTGAGTTGGGACGCAATCGCCTGCCGGTTGGAGGTGCTTTCCGTCCCGTTCGATCCCTGGACCGCGAGCGACACCGCGGAGCTAAGCTGAGTCACGACCGAGCCGAGCGCGGTGTCGGCGGTGGTCAGGCGGCTTTGCAACGTGGTCGCGGTCGCGACGAAGCTGTCCTGCTGCGAAAGCGTGGCGCTGAGTGTGGAGGCCTGGCCGGCAGCAAGCGGGTCATCCGACAGTGCGGTGAGGCGGATGCCGCTGGAAAGCTGTTGTGAGATCGATGTTTCGTGTGCCGTCAGAGCCTTTGACGACTGCACAAGAGTATTAATGGAAGCGGCATCAATGCGCATGAAAGACCTTCGAAAGCCCCAGGGGAGCTGGCGTTAGGAAACCGATGTTGGCGTGCCGAGATTGATCGCCGCCGCCATGATTTCGTTCAGGATAGAGAGCAGCTTGGCGGCGGCCTGGTACGACCGCTGATACTGCGTCAGGTTCGAGGCTTCCTCATCGAGCGAGACACCGGAGACGGCGTCGCGCTGCGTGGTGACCTGAGTCTGCACTGCAGCGTCGGACGTACTGTCCGTCTTTGCGCTGGAAACGGTTGTGCCCAGGGCCGAGATCATGGAGCTGTAAGCGCCGCTGAAGGTCTGGCCGTTCACGGTGTTCGATGTCTGTAGGGCGAGCATCGCGTTTGCGTTGCTGTTACCGCCTGTGCCTTCCGTGGTGGACGCGGCGGCCAGACTGGAAGCACTGGACATCGACACCGCAATGGTTGACGCGGCACCGGCGGAGGTCGAACCGACGGAGAAGACGGCCGTACCTGCGGCACCATTCGCGTCCAGGCCCGCCTCATTCTGCGTGTTGATCGCCGTCGCAAAGTTGTAGGCGAGCGTGTCGAGCTTGCTCTGCACTGCGGGAAGATCGGTATCGCGTGCCTGGATGGTACCGCCGATCGATCCACCCGAGAGTGACGATGTAATGTCCGCACCGCCCGTTTTTGCATTCCCCATGACATGGGTGTTGCCTGAGATGTTGGACGTGCTGAGAGCGTACGCGTCCGAGCCCGCGACAAGCAGCGTCCCATTGGTCGTGGACAGGGTGACGGCACCGGTCTCCGTGGTCGTCTGCTGCACACCGACCAGGGCGGAGAGCTGCGTGATCAGGGACGTGCGCTGGTCGACCAGTGTGCTGGTGTCATCGGTCGATGAACTGCTCACGATCCGGCCGTTTGTCGTCGCGATGGACGTGAGCAAGGTATTCACCTGCGCCACACTGCTGGTGACGGTCTGG
>CBAAAH010000098.1:0-9222 GCA_964658865.1 uncultured Granulicella sp. | reverse complement strand
CCGTGCATGTTCCTTTACTAGTCATGAACAACCAGTTTGGCTATGACGGCAGCCATCTCGCCACTGGTGGTGGCAGCCACATCGTGCTGGGCGGCGTCACCGTGCCGGATAGCCCGCTGCTGCGCCGACCCGACCTGCTGCGCAGCATGGTCGCCTTCTGGCAGAACCATCCGTCGCTGTCGTACCTCTTCAGCGGCATGTATGTCGGGCCCACCAGCCAATATCCGCGCGTGGATGAGGCGCGGGTAGATGCCCTTTACGAGCTCGAAGTCGCGTTCAGCCAGTTGCCCACGGAGAACTGTCCGCCATACATCCTTGACGGGCTCTTCCGCAACCTGCTGGTCGATGTAACCGGCAACGCCCACCGTGCGGAATTTTGCATCGACAAGCTCTACCCGCCGATGGGCCTCGGTCTGCAGGCGGGTCTGCTGGAGCTGCGCGCCTTTGAAATGGCACCGCACTACCGCATGGGCCTAATGCAGATGCTGCTGGTCCGCGCGCTCGTCGCGGTCTTCTGGAAGTCTCCGTTTACCGGCGGCCTGGTGCGCTGGGGCACGGCGCTGCACGACCGGTTTATGCTGCCGTATTTCGTACAGCACGACTTTGTGGAGGTCCTGCGAACCCTGCAGCGCGCCGGCATCGCCCTGCAGCCGGAATGGTTCACCGTGCACACGGAATTTCGTTTCCCGCGCATCGGCAGCGTCGTCGCCGATGGCGTGGAATTGGAACTGCGTCAAGCACTGGAACCCTGGAACGTTCTCGCGGAGGAGACAACATCTGGCCGCACGGGTCGCAGCGTCGATTCCTCACTGGAACGGATGCAGGTCAAGCTAACCGGTCTGTCGACGGACGGCCGCTATGCTGTCGCCTGTAACGGCCGCCGTGTGCCCATGACCGGCACCGCGATATCGGGTGAGGCGATCGCCGGCGTCCGCTACCGCGCGCGCATGCTCTCCGCCGCGCTGCACCCGACGGTACCGGTACACACGCCGCTGACCTTCGACCTGATCGATACGTGGAGCCAACGCTCGGTGGCGCGCTGCACCTACTTCGCCGCTCCTCCCGACGGCAACGAGCACACCACAAAGCCCACCAGTGCGGCAGAGGCGAAAGAGCGTCGGCAGGAACGCTTCGTGCAACAGGTGCCACCGACAACACCGATGCCGGCACCGCCGCAGGAAACGAACTCCATCTTTCCCATGACGCTGGACCTGCGCTGGCCCGCACCCCCTCCCGTAAGCTCGACGGAGCGGCCCGCTTGAGCGTCGATCTGTACCGTTCGCCCACCCGCGAGGGCGGCACCTGGGAAGAGTCCGGCGATGGCACTGCATTGCGTTCGCAGTGGTCACGGCTCATGGAAACGCTCGACGAGCTCGGCCCGGTAGAGCTGGAGCGTCGGTGGGCGCGCGCGGAGCGCCGCATCCGTGAAAACGGCATCACCTACAACATCTATGGCGATCCACAGGGCGCGAATCGCCCATGGCAGATCGACATTGTTCCCCTGCTGCTGGGCGCGGAGGAGTGGCGCAAAATCGAAGCCGGCGTCATCCAGCGCGCGCATCTGCTGACCGCCGTGCTGCAGGATTTATATGGCCCGCAAACACTTTTAACGGATGGCCGATTTCCAGCCGCGCTGCTCTTCAATAATCCCGCGTTCCTGCGGCCCCTGGTCGGCATTCCCGTACCGCCGCAGAGCTACCTGCACATGCTCGCAGTGGACTTGGCCCGCTCGCCCGACGGTCAGTGGTGGGTTCTTTCCGACCGCACGCAGGCACCGTCCGGCAGCGGTTACGCACTGGAGAACCGCACCATTGTCTCCGACGTGTTGCCGGAACTCTTTACCCAGTCCAACGTGCTGCGCCTTGCGCCTTTTTTCCGCGCCCAACGTGACGCCCTGGTACAGCTTTCCTCGCGCGATAACCCGCGCATCGTTCTACTAACGCCCGGACCGTACAACGAAACGTACTTTGAACACTCTTACCTGGCGAAATACCTCGACCTTACGCTCGTTGAAGGCGCGGACATGACCGTACGCAACCGCCGGGTCTACCTGAAAACAGTCGGCGGCCTGGAAGAAGTCGATGTGATTCTGCGGCGAGTGGACGACAGCTACTGCGACCCACTGGAATTGCGCGGCGACTCGTTGCTTGGCGTCTCCGGCCTGGTCGACGCAGTCGCCGGGGGCAACGTGGTGATCGCGAACGCACTGGGCAGCGGCCTGATCGAATCGGCGGCGATCATGCCGTTCCTCCCAGGCCTGTCAAAAGACCTGCTGGGCGAAGAGCTGAAGCTACCGTCCGTCGCCACGTGGTGGTGCGGTCAGGAACGCGCGCTGGACTGGGTGTTGAACCACTTGGACTCTGTCGTCGTCAAGCCGGCATTCCCCGCGCGCGGCATGGAGCCGGTCTTCGGCGCGGAGCTGTCACCGGAGGCGAAGGAGCAACTCATCGGCCGCCTTCGCGCCAGGCCGCAGGACTACGTCGCGCAGGAACAGGTCTCCCTTTCGACCGCGCCCGTGTGGGAAGACGGCAGTCTGCAGCAACGCAGCGTCGTTCTACGTACCTACGTATTGAACACCGGCAACGGTTGGGTTGCCATTCCCGGCGGCTTGGTGCGCGTCGCGGAAAAGCATGGTTCCGTCGTCTCCATGCAGCGCGGCGGCCACAGCAAAGATGCATGGGTAGTATGGGATTCGAGCAACATCGACACCTCTACCCTGCTGCGTCGGCGCGATGAACCGGTGAAACTGCGCCGCGTCAGCAGCGTGGTACCCAGCAGCGTTGCCGACAACACCTTCTGGCTGGGCCGCTACGTGGAGCGCGCCGAAAACCTCGCGCGGATTCTGCGCTCCACGCTGCCCCGCGTGCAGCGTGCCCAGGCAGTCGAACTGCCCAGCCTGATGCGCCTGCAGGGCTGCATGGGCATGCGTTACGGCAGGCACTCTTCGATCAAGCGAAGACCCACAACTTTTCCCGCGTTCGAAAAAGACCTGCTCTCGATTCTGTCCGACCCCGAGCGTCGCCGTAGTTTGCCTTCCACGCTGGCGGAAGTTTTTCGCATCGGCGGCAACGTGCGCGAGCGGCTCTCCGCCGACATGATGCTGCTGATCAACCGGTTGCACCACAGCATGAATGCCGCACCGGGCACACCACTGATGGATTATCAGGCTCTGCTCACGGCTTGCCTGGAGCAGCTCTCCGCTTTCAGTGGCATTGAGCGCGAGAATGTCATCCGCGGCTCCGGCTGGCTGTTCCTGTCGCTTGGCCGACGCATCGAACGTGCCGTAAACCTGACCTGCCAGTTGCGCGAGATTACGCGTCCGCTCGACCCGGATCACTGGTCGTTCCTGGAGCGCCTGCTCGAAGTGGCCGATAGTTCCATGACGTATCGCGCGCGCTATTACACCACGCTGCAGCCACTGCCGGTGCTCGATGTCCTGATGGCCGACGAGACCAACCCACGCTCGCTCACCTTCCAGATCGCCAATATCGCGGAACTGTACGAAAAACTGCCGCGCCACTCGCCTGAAGATCTGGCCGACATGCAGAAGGCACTCGTAGACTTGCGCGCCTTCGATCTGCAGGCGGTGGAGTTTCCGCGGCCGGGTCAACCTACGAGCCCATCGCTGCGGCGGCTCCATCGCTTTCTGGGCACGCTGGACGAATCGCTCCCGGCGTGGTCGAATACGCTTTCAACCCGATATTTCAGCCATGCACGCACCATGCCGGTCACAGTGGGCTAAGAACGCGCAATGATGTACAGGATCATCCATCGCACTACCTATACCTATGACTACCCCGTCTCCGTCGGGAACCACGTGGCCTGTCTGCGTCCGCGCAGCTTCGGCGGCAACCGCGTGCTGCAGAGCGCGTTGGAGATCCTGCCCGCACCCAGTGTGTACACGGAACGCACCGACTACTTTGGCAATACCCTATGCTTTTTCACGGTGCAGGAACCGCATCGCGAGCTGGTCGTGGAGGCACGCAGCGAGGTCGTGGTCGACGGCGATTTGCGGCAACGCAGCCCCGCAACACCACCGTGGGAGCAGGCCGCAACGTCTTTGGCCGGCAATCACACCCCCGAAGCGCTGGAAGCCTACCAGTACCAGTTCGAGTCACCGCGCATTCGCCTGCGGCCGGACTACGGTGCTTACGCGCTTGAGTCGTTCACGCCCAACCGGCCCATGCACGAGGCGTTGCTCGACTTGACCGGCCGCATCTACCGTGACTTCAAGTTCGACAGCAGCGTGACTACCGTGCGGACGCCGACCGAAGAAGTGTTCGTAAAACGCCGCGGTGTCTGCCAGGACTTTGCTCATGTGCAGATCGCCTGTCTACGGTCTATCGGGATCGCATCGCGCTACGTGAGCGGTTACCTGCGCACCTATCCGCCGCCCGGCCGTGCTCGCCTCATCGGTGCGGATGCCTCGCACGCCTGGCTTTCCGCGTGGTGTCCTGGCCATGGCTGGTTCGACATGGACCCAACCAACAACGTCGCACCCACCGATGGTCATGTGACGCTCGCCTGGGGCCGAGACTACGGTGACGTCAGCCCGCTGCGGGGCCTGATCTTGGGCGGCGGCGACCATAAACTCAAGGTCGGCGTGGATATGGAACCGGTTGAGGACGCCTCCGCTCCAATCCACGCAGAGTCCAATACCGTTTCGCTAGGATGAATGCAGCGGGCCACAACCGCCCCCGACGAAGTGCACGACCTCCAGCTTGTCGTCTTCTACAAGCGAACACGCGGGCCACTCCGCGCGCGGCACGATCTCGCCGTTGCGCTCCACGGCAACACGGTCCGGACGGAAGCCGAGCGTCGCGACGAATGCCGTCAGTGATGCACCCGCATCGATCGTCTCTACCATCTTTTCCGCACCGTTCACCACAAGCCGCAACGCCATCCGTTCCACTCCCGCGCCACTGCCGGCGCTATCCTAAAGTGTATGCGGAACAGATCACAAGGTCTGTTGGGCTCAACGAGGAAGCCCACGAATCCCGCGCTTCTGCGGTTCGTGGGCTTGCGGCGAGGCTGCCTGGCGGCACGTTGGGCAGCCTCCCAGGCAGCAGCCCAGCCGAACTTCGATGGTGGCTTATGCCTCTGAATGGCGCAGTCGCTGTGATAGCCACTGGCCCACACGCTGTGAGATGGGCTTGTGCAATGCGCACTCGTCGAACACAGCACGCGAACACGCCATCATCATGCGAATCGCTTCGTTCTCGCTGTCCGTCGTGCCGCCTTCGCGAATGCGCGAATCGATCAGGTACTCAATGGCGTGCGCAAGCGTCGACAACGCGTACCCCTGCACCGGCGCGGGCCGGCGGCGAATCGGTTCGGGCCGGCGATCCATGGGCGGCATGCTGGTCATGGAAATTGGAAGTGTCTGCAGAAGGGATGCGGTCGCCATGGTTCAGTTCCTCGGTGCGCTTAGATGATGGCCTTATCGGCAAGTCACCCTTTTAGCGTGAGGCATTCTAGCGATCGGATGTTGTCCGTCGATGCGACACCGGTTCCCCTGAAGGTGTCAACCTCCGACCAAGTTGTGGTAGAAGCGCCATCGGTCCTCGTCCGCGCCCATGTGGTACGGCATCGCGCAGGGATTGCGCGACGAACTGCTTGGCCGATGCGACCGAATCCGGCCATTGCAGGCCCCGGAGGCGCGCCGCCAGCAGCGCCGAAGAAAAGGCGCAACCGGTACCGTGCGTGCTCGTCGTCGCAATGGGCTCACCGTTAAACCAGCGCGGACCTGCCTCGTCCAACAACAAATCCGAAGGCTGCGGCAGGTGACCGCCTGTCAGCACAATCGCCAGCGTGGGATAGTGTTGCCGCAACGCCGCAGCACAACGCTCCATCTCTTCCGCCGTCGCGCAGGGGAGGCCGGTCAGCGCCGCCGCCTCGTTCAGGTTCGGCGTTACGGCATCGACCAGGCCGAGCAGCATGTCGAGTGATGCCGCCCCCTGCCGCAGCAGAGACGCGCCGGAACTCGACAGTAACACAGGGTCCAGCACCACCTGCACGCTGCGGCGCGCCCGCACCCGTCGCAAATATCCGGCAACGATGTCCACCGCCGCCGCACCGCCGAGCATCCCTAGCTTGACCCCATCGGGCGGCAAATCCTCTTCCAGGCAATCCAGCGTCTGGCGCAATACCTCTGGCTCGACCGGATGTACCGCGAACACGCCCATCGTCGACTGCACGGTCGATGCCGTTATCGCCGACGTCGCGAAGATTCCGTGCGCCGCCAGCGTTAGAAGATCGGCGGTAATGCCCGCGCCGGACGACGGATCGTACCCGGCAATCGTCAGCGCCGTCGGTCTGTGTTGCTGCTCTTCCATGCCCACCGCTTCAGCATACCGCCGGTACACTGGATGCATGTCTGCGCAGGATACCCTGATCGTCGCGCTCGATCTGCCCAACCGCGAAGCCGCGCTTGGCCTGGTCGATCTGCTACCCGCCGAAGTCCTCTGGTACAAAGTAGGCCTCGAACTCTATCTCGCAGAAGGCGCGCCGATCATCCGTGAGTTGCGCGCCCGAGGCAAGCATATCTTCCTCGATCTAAAACTGCATGACATCCCGAACACCGTCGCTTCCGCCACCCGCATCGCCGCGCACACCGGTGCGGAACTGCTGACGGTGCACGCCGCAGGCGGGCCGGCGATGATTCGCGCCGCCGTGGACGCGGCCGGACCTGTGCGGATTCTCGCCGTTACGGTGCTGACCAGCATGAACAAGGCGGAACTCGCCGCGACCGGTGTTGCCGCAGAGCCTGCAGAACAGGTGCGGCGTCTGGGCGGCATGGCGCTGGATGCCGGTGCCGCGGGCCTGATCTGTTCTCCGCTCGAAGTGTCCCCGCTCAGAATCGTTCGTGGCGCGGCACCGCTTCTGGTCGTGCCCGGCATTCGTGCCCTATCCGACGACCAGGGAGACCAGCAGCGCACGGCAACGGCCGCCGATGCAGTCCGTGCCGGTGCGTCGAAACTCGTGATTGGCCGACCCATCACACGTGCGCAAAACCCCGGAGACACGGCGCAAGCAATGCTTCGAGAGATCGATCTCGCACTCGCAACATTGGCCTGACTTGCCCTGGACGCGGGAAAGCCCGGCATCTCTACCGGGCTTTGCTTGTTGCGGAAACTCGTTCGCTGCTACAGCCGTTCGAAGAAGTCGCAGGCGGAGCAGGAAATGTACATGCCGCCTGGCGTACCGCGCTCGCGGTCTTTCATGCGCTTGGCGATACGGGTGGGCTTGCTGCACTTCGGGCAATCCGTGCTGCGGGTGGTGTCCATGACCTTCTTGCGGTCACCGGTTTTGGCGATCTTTGCCATTGGGTAAATCCTCTCTGCGGTGGCGTGCACCGGGTGATGTCTTGATTCGCAAATTGTCGAGCAGCCGCGATGAGGATGCGGGTGCTCTATTGCGCAACCTTTTCATCTTACACAATCGCGAAGTTAGTGCGAGACACCTGCAACCAGATGCGGTACGCTTCCGGGATTGCCGGGCGTATCTCCACTTGGCGCTCGCTTTGACGACGACGGTTGCGATCCCACGCTACCACGACCCACCTGCTCATCGGTCGTTCGCTCGCCGGGGCTCTTGAGCGACGGCGCGCCACTGTCGTCTGCCTCTTTGTCACCAAGCGCAATCGTATGTATGGTTGACGGGTCGCGGTACCCGGCAAGCTCGTCCTTATCCAGAACCGCGATGGATTTTCCCATCGCTGCCGTCTTCAGCAGCATGACACGGTCGCCACGGAAGCGCACAAACCGGATCGTCTGCGGAGTATGGCCGTATACCCACTCCTCAAAAACTTCACCGGTCTTGGAATCCTGTGCTCGCTCGCGCATCTTGCTCTCCGGCTGGCCAAGCGCTGCGAGGACCATCCGCTTGTTCATGCCGACCAGAATTTCATGCTCGTCAATGGCTTTCTTGATCGGCGCGGGCAGCGTGTCGGCGTAGGCCTGCTCGTTCGACTTCACACCGAAGTCCAGCACAGGTTCAAGTAATGCTTTCAGTTCCGCCGCGCTCAGCCGTGGCGTCGCTCCCTCGAACAGCAGGGTAATGCGCGTTCCCGTGGGCCGCTCGCCCACTTGGCCGTCCCCTGCAAGCGGCATGTTATTGACGGAAATATGGCGCAAAAACCGGTGCTTCAGGTACGGCCCACCGTTCACGTCGATCTCGATCCGGTCCTTCAGAATATTGATGTCCGACACCATGATGCGATCGCCACGGTCGGCGCTCATGCCGTGCTCATATAGCCGCTTTTGCAGGTCAGGGCCGTCTACCGTGAGTCGGCCGTTGGCATGCAGCACTAAGCCTGGCGCACCCAGTGGCAGCGGCTGATGTGCCCAGCCCATTTCTGCAAGCAGCATCCGGGTCAGTTCACGGCGCGCCGGTACATCCATCGGCTCCGTTGGAATGTCTATCCGCGTGGGGTGAAAACCCTCAAGCGGGTTGCCGATCGCTGTATCACGGCCCACCACAAAAACGTCACGCTGGGGCGTCGGTCCGGAGCTCTGGGCAGATACGGCGCTGGCAAAGAGCAGCACGACGCCAACCTGAAAGCATGGGCGAAGAAACGGCATACACGACCCCGATGGGTCAAAGCCTACTGCTGTTGAATGAAATTGACAAGTGGTAATCGCAGCTTGTTGCCGGAGCAAAAAATACCGGATGTCACACCAGATCTCACAAAATTGCGGAGTTTGGCGGAATCCTGTTTTCGGCAACCGGTGCCGACGCCTGAATTTGTACCAGAGTCGCGGATTTTTTTGCCGCTTCGGCTTCCATATGGGTATGCTCGGCCGGCGGTGCGACCACCATGGCGTAAGCCGCACCCTCAATCGGTTCGAAAGTGTAATTCCAGGCGTACTCCCGCGTGACCCGCCAAAGCGCAACAGCGCCAAGCGCCACGACCAGCAGCGCCCAGTAAGACGCTTCAGGACCGTCGTTGCTGCCGGTCAGCCAGCGCATACCCGTGACATAACTCGTCACCACGCCACCTGCCGGCGGCCAGTAAAAGGAGCCGACGCCGAATAGGAGAGTAAGCGCTACGCCCCAACCCGCCTGCAGACCGATTCCCAGCCAGATGGCACGCGTGCGCAGCGCTGCCAACCCGAACAGCATGGACGCGGCCGCAAAAAAGAAGGCCTCGGTAGCATCGCGTCCGGGCTGAAACACTTGGCTCAATCCCGTAAGTAGCGCAACGCTCAGCACCGCACGTCC